>DAIQBR010000190.1:0-7316 GCA_036781105.1 Kiloniellaceae bacterium | reverse complement strand
ACATGGTGCTGGGCCGGGGCCTGGAGGACGCCGAGGGGCGGCGACATGATTTTGCCGGGCTGTTGCCGCTGGAAAGCTCCTTCCGCGCGCCGCAGCGCCATCTCGGCTACCGCCGCGCGACCCTGGCGGCGGCCGGACCCCTGGGCCCGCAAGGCGCGGCTTTTCGCGGCCACGAGTTCCACTACGCCCGGGTGCTGGGCGAGGAGGGGCCGGCGGAGACCGCTTTGTTCAGGGTCGCTGCGGCCGATGGCACGCCGCAGGGCAGCACCGGGCAGCGCCGGGGGTCTGCTTTCGGCTCCTTCCTCCACCTCGTGGACCGGGAACTCTCATGACCGCCAGTCCGTGGATCGCGAAGCCGTCACATACCTGCAGTTGCAGGCGTCACAGAATTGTTTGTGGAATACGCGGGTGCGCCGCGCTGTAGTTCCCGCAAGGAAACTCGACGGGAATCGTATGGGGGAGCGGGCGGATTTGGCCCGAATCAGGTTATATTTCCTAGTTTTGTCTACACAAAACATTCTACTTCCCGAGTTTGCGGTCTAAACTGGTGGTGGCTCGGGTGCTTTGCGCCCGGCCCGAGGAGTGCTTGAAGCCTGATCCGCCATGGCGGGGGCATCCGGAGAGAGGCGTCAGAAGGGGAAGTAAGTGGAGCAATCGGTCGAAGAGATTTGGACGATGGTCGTTGCCCTGGTGACCACCTACGGGCTGGGTGTCATCGGTGCCATCGTCATCCTGATTGTCGGCTTCGTTATCGCCGGCTGGGTCAGGGGAAGCGTCAAGAAGGCCCTCAGCAACTTCAAACGGGTCGACGAGACACTGCGCGGCTTCTTCTCGAGCCTCGCCTACTATGCGGTCATCGTCTTCACCATCATCGCCGTGCTGTCGCAGTTCGGCGTCGAAACCACCAGCTTCATCGCCGTTCTGGGCGCCGCCGGCCTCGCCATCGGCCTGGCCCTGCAGGGCACCCTCAGCAATGTCGCCGCCGGCGTCATGCTGCTGCTGTTCCGCCCTTTCAAGACCGGCGACTATATCGAAGGCGGCGGGCTCGCCGGCACGGTGAAGAGCATTTCGCTCTTTGTCACGGAACTGGCGACGCCCGACAACGTGCAGATCATCGCCCCCAACTCGCAGCTCTGGGGCGATGCCATCAAGAATTATTCTTTTCATCCGACGCGGCGGGTCGACATTGCCATCGGCATCGCTTACGAGGACGAAATCGACAAGGCGATTGCCGCGATTGTCGACGAGGCGAGGAAGGACTCCCGCGTGCATGCCGATCCGGAACCCCTGGCCGCGGTCACCGATCTGGGCGACAGCTCGGTGAACTTCACCGTGCGGGTCTGGTGCAATGCCGGCGACTACTGGCCCTTGAAGTTCGACTTGACCAAGAACCTTAAAAACCGGATGGATGCGGAAGACATCACCATTCCCTATCCGCAGCGCACGCTGCACACTGTCGCGGAGGCGGCGGACTAAGGGGGTGGCCGCCGGCGCGCGGCGCGATCGTTGCAGGGAACGATCGCGGGACCGCCGGGCAGGGCAAAGAGGTAATCGGTTGAATTGGTTGTCGGGGGACAACGGCGCGGCCGCCGGTGCGGCCGGCGCCCCGATTGGAGGTTTTAGAGTATGAAGAAGCTGCTCATCGGCCTGGGCGTCGTGGTGGTGCTGCTGCTCGCGGCGGTCATCGTCATTCCCATGCTGGTCCCTCTCGACAGCTACAAGGGCGAGATCCAGGCCCGTGCGAAGGAGGCGACCGGTCGCGACCTGCGCATCGACGGCGAGATCTCGCTGTCGCTGCTGCCGGTGATCGCCGTCTCCGTCGAAGACGTCGGCATTTCCAACGCGCCCGGCGCAACGGCGCCGGAAATGGCGACCATCGACCGCCTCGATGTCGCCCTGCAAATCTGGCCGCTGCTCAGTGGCGAAGTCGCGGTGGACCGCTTCATCCTGGAACAGCCCGTCATCAATCTGGAAGTCGACGCCAATGGCCGGCCAAACTGGCAGTTCGAAGCCGCCGAGGCCACAGCGCCTTCAGGCGGCGGGTCCGGCGACTCCGCGGGTTCGGGCGGCGGCGACAGCGGCGCCACGGTCAGCGAAATTCGTCTCGGCGAGGTGCGCCTCGTCGACGGCACGCTCAACTATATCGACCGCCAGGGCGGCCAGGAGATCACCGTCAGTGAAGTGAACATGGAACTCTCGCTACCGTCGCTTTCCTCGCCCTTTGCGGCGGACGGTTCGGCGGTGTGGAACGGCGAGACGGTTTCGCTTGAGATCGCCGCCGAGAATCCGCGCGCGCTGATGGCCGGCGAGACCACCAACCTTGCCATGAAGGTCGACTCCGCACCGGTCGCGTTCTCCTTCGACGGCGCCGCCCGCAAGACGGATGCCCTTGGTCTGCAGGGCGCACTCTCGCTCGACATCCCCTCCGTACGCGAGCTGGCGGCCTGGACCGGCAATCCGATCGATTTCCCGGGTGAGGGTCTCGGACCCTTCAGCATCGCCGGCGATCTGGAGATGATGGGCGCCAAGGTGGCGCTGACCGGGGCCAAGATCCGCTTCGACGAAATCAACGGGGAAGGTCTTTTCTCGGTGGACGCGACCGGCGCCAAGCCGGCGATCAAGGCCGAACTCACCGTCGATGAGCTGAACGTGAATCCCTACCTGCCGCCGGAGCAGGAGCCCGCGGCGGGCGGCCAGGCCTCGGGGCAGGCCTCTGGCGGTTCGGGCGGCGGCGATGCCGGCGGGGACTGGAGCGACGAGCCGATTGATGTCTCCGGCCTCGGCGCCGTCAATGCCGACTTCGCCTTCAAGGCCGGCGGCATCCAGTACCGCGACGTGAAGATCGGCCAGAGCAACCTGACTGTGGTCCTGCAGAACAGCAAGCTGACGGCCGATCTGGCCGAGATGCAGCTCTACGAGGGCTCCGGCAAGGGCAAGATCGTCCTCGACGGCAGCAGCGGCAAGCCGTCGATCTCCGCCGATTTCGATCTGGCGAATTTCCAGGCGGGGCCCTTCCTGCAGGACCTGGCCAAGTTCGACCGCATTCTCGGCACGACGGAGAGCAAGCTCTCGGTAAAGACCACCGGCGGCACACAGCGCGAACTGGTCTCCAATCTCAACGGCAACGGCGCCGTCGTTTTCCGCGACGGTGCCATCAAGGGTGTCAACCTCGCGGCCATGGTGCGCAACATCTCCACGGCCTCGCTGGAGCAGTCTTTCGACGAGGCCCAGGCGACCGACTTCGCCGAGCTCTCCGGGACCTTCACCATCGACAAGGGCATCGTCAGCAACGACGACCTCGCGCTCATCGCGCCGCTGGTGCGCATGACCGGCGCGGGCAAGGTGCCGCTGCCGCCACGCACGGTCGACTACGTGGTGAAGCCGAAGCTGGTCGCCACGGTCGAGGGCCAGGGCGGCGGCGGTGACCTCGCCGGCGTGACCGTGCCTGTGAAGGTGACCGGGCCCTGGCACGACATCTCCTACAAGCCGGATCTGGAATCGGTGCTGAAGGAGCAGATGAAGGATCCCGGCGCCGTGATCGAGAAACTGCAGGATGGCGAGAATCCCGAGGAGATGCTGAAGGACCTTGTTCCCGGCGGCGGCTCGGGCAGCGACGGCGGCTCGAGCAGTCCGCTTGACCTGAAGAAAGGGTTGTTGGGCAATTGAGCGCGATCGGCACCGGCACAAGGGGCCTGGCCGGGGCGCTGCTTGCGGTGCTGCTGCTGGCGCTTGCGGCCTGCGGCACCGCGGAGCCGGTGCCGCCGCAGGTGCGCGTGGTCGACCTGCGCCTCATCGAAAGCAACGTCTTCGAGCAGCGCTTCGAGATCGACCTGCAGATCGGCAACCCCAACGACTTCGCGCTGCCGCTCGACGGGCTGACCTTTGATCTCGAGGTGAACGGCGCCGCCTTCGCCCGCGGCTTCAGCGACCAGCGGGTCACCATCCCGCGTCTCGGTGAGGGGCGCGTCTCGGTGGCCGCTTCGACGACCCTGGTCGACATGGTGCGCCAGATGCTGCTGCTGGCCGAGCGTGGCGATCTCAGCTACCGGCTGACCGGCCAGGCCTTCCTGGACAGCCTGCAGCGGCGCTCGGTGCCCTATCAGTCCGAGGGCAGCTTCCGCCTGCTGCCGCCCGCCGGGCCCGGCGAGGAGATCTGAGCAGCCATTCGGGCTTCCGCGCTCGGCAGGCTTCCGGGCGCCTCGGCCGCTTGCTATCATGCCGCCGGGCTAGGTAGGGCAAAGGCGGCCGCAGGTTTGCGGCTCCGGGCCGCGGGCGTTACGCTCGCAGGAAGCACACCGACGCGGGGCAAACCCGCGCGGGATCTTTGTCCGGAGGAAGTCCGATGTCAGCGACCGACAGCAGTTACCATCCCGGCCTTCCGCCGGTGCGCCGGCTGGAACTCGACCGGCCCTGGGCCTGGCTCGCGGCCGGCTGGGAGGATATCCGGCGCGCCCCGGCCGTCAGCCTGACCTACGGCGCGCTCTTCACCGCGGTCAGCTTTCTCGTCACCGCCGGCGTGTTCCTGCTGGACCTGGGGTATCTCCTCTTTCCGCTGGCTGCCAGCTTCATGCTGGTCGGCCCGCTGCTGGCGGTCGGTCTCTACGAGACCAGCCGGCGCCTGGAGACGGGCGCGCCGGTCTCTCTCGGCCGGGCGCTCTTCGTGGCGACGCGCTCGCCCATGGGGCTGGCCTTTCTGGGCGTCGCCCTGATGGCGCTGCTGCTGATCTGGATGCGCGCGGCGACGCTGCTGCTGGCCCTGTTCCTCGGGCCGATGGTGTTCCCGCCGCTGACCGAGGTGATCCCCACCCTGCTGCTCACCCCCCAGGGCGTCGCCCTGCTGGTGGTCGGCACCGGCTGCGGCGCGATCCTCGCCGCCCTGGTCTTCGCCATCAGCGTGGTTTCGGTGCCGCTGCTCATGGAGCGCGAGATCGACGTCGTCAGCGCCGTCATCGTCAGCCTCCAGGCGGTGGCGCGCAATCCCAAGCCGATGCTGCTCTGGGCCTGGCTCATCGCCATCCTGACCGCCTTCGGCATCGCGACGCTCTACATCGGCCTCATCGTGACCTTCCCGCTGGTCGGCCACGCCACCTGGCACGCCTACCGCGAGACGGTGGGGTCTTAACGCCGCTGTTCTTGCGTGTTCACGCGGTCCGGCGGTGGCAGCGGCTTTTCCTCGTCGTCCAGCAGAACACGGTGGGCGGCGCCGTCCAGGTCGTCGAACTGGCCGCTCTTCAGCGCCCAGAGAAAGGCCACCAGGCCGATGAGCCCCAGCAGCAGCGCCACCGGGATCAGGTAGACCAGGGCGCTCATTTCGCCGCTTCCCTGGCCTTGAGGCCGTCGAGGTTCAGGCGCAGGGCGTTGCCGGTCACCAGGATGGAGGAGGCCGACATGGCAATGGCGGCGATCAGCGGCGTGACGAAGCCGGCGACGGCGATGGGCACGGCGATGAGGTTGTAGACCATCGCCAGGCCGAAGTTCTGCAGCACCAGGCGGCGCGAGCGGCGCGCGGTCTTCAGGGCCTCGGCCAGCGGCGCCAGCCGCGCGCCCTGAAAGATCATGTCGGCGGCGATCTGGCTGACGTCGGCCGCCTCGGCGGGCGACAGCGAGGCGAAGGCGGCGGCCAGCGCCGGCGCGTCATTGAGGCCGTCGCCGATCATCGCCGTGCGGTGGCCTTAGGCGGCCAGCGCTTCCAGGCGGGCGATCTTGTCGGCCGGGCGGCAGTCGGCCTGCCAGCTCGCGATGCCGAGCTGGGCGGCTACCTCCGCCACCACCGGCGCGCGGTCGCCCGACAGCAGTTCGATGCGGAAGCCATCGCGCTGCAGCTGTGCGATCACCGCGGCGGCATCGGGACGCAGCGCATCGCAGAAGAGGAAGCGGCGCGGCGCGCGCGCGTTGCCGGTGAGCCACAGCTCCATGGCGGCGCCTTCCTCGGTCGCACTTTCTTCCTCCGCCACGCCGCACCAGGCGCGCCGTCCCAGGCGCAGGGTCTCGCCGTCGACCACCGCCTCCAGGCCGTCGCCGGGATGCTCGGTCACCGCGACCCCGATGTTCTTGTACTCGCCGGCGGCGCGGCTGAGGGCGCGGGCCAGCGGGTGGCGGCTCTCGGCGGCGAGGGCCGCGGCCAGGGCAAGGTCGGCCGCCGGGATCGCGGCGCGGTTCTGCAGTTCCGGGCGGCCGGTGGTGAGCGTGCCGGTCTTGTCGAACACCAGGGTGTCGACGCCGGCGAGGCGCTCCAGCGCGTCGGCCGACTTCACCAGCACGCCGCGCTTCATGAGGCGCCCGACGGCAGCGATCTGTACCGCCGGCACGGCGAGGCCCAGGGCGCAGGGGCAGGTGATGCTCAGCACGGCGATGGCGTTCATCAGCGCGCCCTGCCAGGGCAGGCTGGAGAAGATCAGCCAGCCGGCCAGGGTGCCGCCGGCCAGGATGTGCACCGCGGGGGCGTAGCGCCGCGCCACCCGGTCGGCCAGGCGCACGTAGCGGTCGCGGCCCTGCTCGGCGTTCTCCATCAGGCGCACGATCTCGGCCAGCAGGCTCTGGTCGGCGGCCTTGGTGACGGTGATGCGCAGGGCGCCGCCGCCGTTCACCGTGCCGGCGAAGACCTCGCTGCCGGGCAGGGCGGGGCGCGGCAGGCTCTCGCCGGTCAGCAGCGAGGTGTCGACCTCGGAGCGCCCGAGGCTCACCCTGCCGTCCACCGGGATGCGCTCGCCCGGCGCCACCGCCACGGTCATGCCCGGTGTCAGGCGGTGGAGCGGCAGGCGGGCGAGGCGGCCGGCGGCGTCGACCACCGTGGCCTCGGTGGCACGCAGCGCCGTCAGGTTCTCCGCCGCCGAGCGCGCCTTTCCGCGCAGCCGCAGGTCGAGGAAGCGCCCGATCAGCAGGAAGAACAGCAGCGTCACCGAGGCGTCGAAGTAGACCAGTTCGCCGCCGCGCAGGGTCTCCGACAGGCTCATGCCGGCGGCCAGGATGACGGCCAGCGAGATCGGCACGTCCATGTTCATGGCGCCGCCGCGCAGCGCGGCCAGCGCCGAGCGGAAGAAGGGCCGCCCCGCATAGGCGACCGCGGGCAGCGCGATCAGCGCGGAGACCCAGTGCATCAGCGCCCGCGTCGCCGGGCCCATGTCCCCGGCAAGCCCGCTCCACACCGAGACCGAGAGCAGCATGACGTTGGCCGCGGCGAAGCCGGCGACCGCGAGGGCACGCAGCAGCTCGCGGGTCTCCGCCGCCTCGGCGCTGACCATCTGCTGCGGGTCGAAGGGCACCAGGCGGTAGCCCCTGGCCTCGACGGCGGCCAGCAGCGGCGCCGGGCCGGTCAT
>DAIQBR010000189.1:0-7334 GCA_036781105.1 Kiloniellaceae bacterium | reverse complement strand
ACCGCGCGGTGTCGGGTATAGACCTTCTCCAGCGCGTCGGAGATTTCACCGACCGTGGCGCGCACCCGCGCCGCCTTCACCGAGAGATCCAGCAGGTTGCCGCTGCCGTCCTTGGCCGCCTGGGTGAGATCGGCCAGCGCCGCCTCCACGGCCTTGCGGTCGCGGGTGGCGCGGATCTTCTCCAGGCGCTTCACCTGCTGATCGCGCACGGAGGTGTTGTCGATGTCGAGAATCTCCACGGGATCATCAGCCTCGGCGCGGTACTTGTTCACCCCGACGATGACTTCCTCGCCACGGTCGATGCGCGCCTGGCGCCGCGCCGCCGACTCCTCGATGCGCAGCTTGGGCATGCCGGACTCGACCGCCTTGGTCATGCCGCCCAGGTCCTCGACCTCGTCGATCAGCTTGCGCGCCTCGGCGACGAGCGAAGCCGTCAGGCTTTCGACGTAGTAGCTGCCGGCCAGCGGGTCGACCACGTTGGTGATGCCGGTCTCTTCCTGCAGGATCAGCTGGGTGTTGCGGGCGATGCGCGCGGAAAACGGCGTCGGCAGGGCGACCGCCTCGTCCAGCGCGTTGGTGTGCAGCGACTGGGTGCCACCGAGCGCGGCGGCCATGGCCTCTACTGCCGTGCGTACCACGTTGCCATAGGGCGACTGCTCCGTAAGAGAAACGCCCGAGGTCTGGCAGTGGGTGCGCAGCATCAGCGAGGCAGGATTCTTGGGATCGAAATTCTTCTGCATCAGCTCGGCCCAGAGGAAGCGGGCGGCGCGCAGTTTGGCGATCTCCATGAAGAAGTTCATGCCGATGGCAAAGAAGAACGATAGGCGCGGCGCGAAGGCGTCGACGTCCAGGCCCTTGGACTGCGCAGCGCGCACGTACTCGATGCCGTCGGCCAGGGTGAAAGCGAGCTCCTGCACGCAGGTCGCCCCGGCTTCCTGCATGTGATAGCCGGAGATCGAGATCGAGTTGAATCGCGGCATGTGCTGGGAGGTGTAACCGATGATGTCGGCAACGATCCGCATCGAGGGCTCGGGCGGATAGATGTAGGTGTTGCGGACCATGAACTCCTTGAGGATGTCGTTCTGGATGGTGCCGGAGAGCTTCTCCGGCCCGACACCCTGTTCCTCGGCGGCGACGATGTAGCCGGCCAGCACGGGCAGGACCGCGCCGTTCATGGTCATGGAGACCGACATCTCGTCGAGCGGGATGCCGTCGAAGAGGATCTTCATGTCCTCCACGGAATCGATGGCGACGCCCGCCTTGCCGACGTCGCCCACCACGCGCGGATGGTCGGAGTCATAGCCGCGGTGGGTGGCCACGTCGAAGGCCACGGAGAGGCCCTTCTGCCCGCCGGCCAGGTTGGCCCGGTAGAAGGCGTTGGACTCCTCGGCGGTGGAAAAGCCGGCGTACTGGCGCAGGGTCCAGGGTCGGCCGGCGTACATGGTGGCGCGGGGGCCGCGGGTGAAGGGCGCGAAGCCGGGCAGCGATCCGAGCGTCTCGAGGCCTTCCAGGTCCGCCGCCGTGTAGAGCGGCTTCACCTTGATGCCTTCCGGCGTCTCCCAGGTCAGGCTTTCCGGATCGGCACCCTTCAGGTCCTTCGCCGCCAGGGCGCGCCAGTCGTCCAGGGTCTTTTCCGGCCAATCGGTCATGTCGAGCCTCTTCGTCCGCTCTCGGGAGCCCAGGGGAGCCTTGGGGGCCCACGGGAGCCTTGGGGGCCGTCCAGCCCCGGTCCTCCAGAGCTATTTCGCAGGTGCAGTATAAGCGCTCAAACGATCGCGGGGAAAGGGGCTCCCTGACGCCTCTCCTCCACAACCTCTGGGGCGAGTTCACACCTGCGGTACTCGCGGGTTAAGGCCGCATTAATCAATCTCCGTTAAGCAATCAGATCGCTTATCAGCCTTCGCTTGATCGGGTAACGCGAAGGTTCATGGCCAAGTGGAGGGAATGCCGGGGATCATGGATCCCGTCGTCATCATCAAGGCGCTGAACATTGCCGTGCTCGTCGTCACGGGCGGCGCGCTCTTCGTGTTCTGGCGTGCCTCCGGGCGCAAACCCTTTCTGCTGCACTGGAGCCTCTACGAGTTCGCCCTCGCGGCCACTGTCGTGGTCGATGGCCACATGCTGCTGGCCTCGCTCGGGATCGGCATCGCCGTGCCGCTGCTGCTGCTCGGTGTGATCGGCTATCGCCAGCAGAAGGAGCCGCCGCCCTATGCCTTCCTGCTGGTCCTGCTCGCCATCGCCGTGCCGGCCTACACCCTGGCCGAGATCTACGACAAGACCTATGGGCTGATCTACCTGGTACTGGCCATCAGCATCGCCTACCTCTCCGCGGCTGCGCTGTTCATTCGCGAGGGCGGCCCGCTGAACTTCTTCGTCGCCGCCGCCTTCCTCGGCCGTACCGTCAGCATCCTGCTGTATCCGCTGTGGGAGCAGTGGGGCATGCTCTATCTGAGCTATGGGGTCGGCCAGGTCTTCACGCTCTGCGCCGGCGTCGGCATGCTGATGGCCGGCTTCGACAAGGCTTACGGCCAGCTTCAGAAGCGCGAGCAGGAACTGATTCACGCCTACAATCAGAGCGAAGAGCTGATGCTGCGCCTGGAGCGGCGCAACGAGGAGTACCTCCACGCGCGCCAGAATGCCGAGGCCGCCAACGCCGCCAAAACGCAGTTCCTTGCCAACATGAGCCACGAACTGCGCACCCCGCTGAACGCCATTCTCGGCTTCTCCGAGGTACTGATGGTGATGCCGGTGGAGCAGGTGAAGCAGAAGGTAAGCGGCTACGCCCGCAACATCCACGACGCCGCCAACGGCCTGCAATCCATCATCAGCGACATCCTCAACCTCTCGCGTGTCGAGGCCGGCGCCCTGGAAGTGCAGCAGGAAAACTTCGACCTCACCGAGGTGTTGAGTGAGATTCACCGCCTCCTGCAGCCGCTGGCCGATCAGAAGGACATCACCCTGGAACACCGCGGCGGTGGGCCCTGCCTCGCCTACGGTGACCGCCGCCTGACCCGCCAGGCGCTGATCAACGGCGTCTCCAACGCCATCAAGTACACCCAGCGCGGCGGGACGGTGATCTGCCATGCGGCGATCGAGGACGGGCGGGGCGTCGCCACGGTGGAGGATAACGGCGTCGGCATCGACGAAATGCTGCTGAAAAAGGTTTTCGAGCCGTTCTGGCAGGAGGGCAACTCCTTCGTCGCCGAGAACACCGGTGTCGGCCTCGGCCTCAGCATCGCCAAGTCGTACATCGAAGCCCAGGGCGGCCAGATCGAACTGAAGCGCGCCGGCCCGCGCGGCACCATCTTCCTCATCCGCCTGCCACTGCCTGAGACTGCCCGCCAAGACGGTCACGCCGCCGCCTGAGTCCCCCGTACCCTCAGACCCCGGCCCGCCACTCCATGGTGAGCGCGAAGGCGATGAGAAGGGCGGCGGAAGCCACCAGGGTTGGCAGCGTGAAGGACTCTCCGATCGCGTAGGCGAAGCCGGCAAAGCTCGGCCCGATCATCTGGCCCAGGCCGAAAGCGGCGGTCATCAGCGCCATGGAGCGCCGCGGATCGCCGGTCGAGAGGCTGCGCGCATGGACCAGGCCGAGCGCAGTGATGCCCATGATGGTGCCGCCGAGCAGGGCCGCGGCGCAGAGCACCGCGCCGGCGCCGCTGCCGAGCACGGAGAGCGCCACGCCGACACCCTCGACAAGGCAGGCGACGGCGAAGGCGCGCCCGGTGCCGATGCGCCGCGCGATCCAGCCCCAGACCGCGACCGAGGGGATGCCGGCGAGGCCCACGGTGAGCCAGACGTAGGGCTCCAGCCACTGCAGTTCCGGCGTCAGGCGCACCAGCGTCGAAATGAAGGTGGCGGTGATCACGTAGCCGAAGCCGAAGAGGCCGTAGGCCAGGATCAAGGCAATGAGGCGCGGGTTGGGCCGCGCCTTGCCGGTCCGCTTTGGCGGTGGCGGCGGCTCCTGCTCGGCCGGCACCAGGCGCAGCACGGCGATGAGCGCCGCCAGCGCCAGGGCGCCGCTCGCCAGCCAGAGGCCGCGCCACCCGAGGCCCTGGGCAGCGAGTGCCGCAACCAGGAGGGCGGAGCCGGCGATGCCGATGCCGACTCCCGCAAAATGCAGTGCCCAGAGCCCGGTCCGCCCGGCCGCCGTCAGGCGGTCGAGCACCAGGGCCGAGGCAAAGACCAGCACGAAGGCGCTGGCGACGCCGGAAGCGAAGCGCAGCAGCAGGAACCAGGGCACCGCCGCGCTGGCCGCCATGGCGCCGGTGGTGAGCGCCGAGATCGCCAGCGCAATGAGGAACCAGCGCCGCCGCCCGCCCGGCAGGCTGGCCTTGGCAGCCGCCAGGGCGCCCAGCAGGTAGCCGAGGAAATTGACCGAGGCGATGACGCCCGCCTCGGCCTGGCTGAGCCCCAGCCCCTCCACCATGAAGGGCAGGATCGGTGTGTAGACGAAGCGCCCGATGCCCATGGCTGCGGCCAGCGCAAGGCAGCCGCCGAGTGCCACGGCGGTGGCGCCCTGCCTGGAAATCGCCTCACTTTCCGCCGTTTCGCTGGAGCCGGTCATCCTCCGAGGCTAGCACGCAGCGCGCCACGCCGATTTGCAAATGCCGGGGGGGAGGGTCCCGCAAACGCGTGCCTCCACCATGGTCACTCCGGCGCGGTGATCCGGCCGACGACCTCCGGTTTGGCGGTGCCGTTGGGCCGGAGGATGAGTCCGCCGCCCGACTTCGGCGCCTCCAGGTCCATCACGTTGAATGCCGTGGTGTGGCTGACCAACACCAGCGCCGCGCCGGGCGCCGGCGCCTCGAGTCCCGAGAAGAACGCGCGCAAAGCGTCGTTCATGGCGTCCTCGCTGCCCAGCTTCCAGTGGTAGTAGTTCAGCGCCGGCTCCTCCGCCGCCGGACCAAGCCCGAGCAGCTCCGCCGTCTGCTTTGCGCGGCACCATTGACTGGTGAGCACCTCGGCCCGGGTGATGCCTGCCTGGCGAAAGCGTTCCGCCAACACCGCCGCCTGGGCCCGCCCCGGCGCGCCGACCTCGCGCTGGGTGCGGCAGTTCTTCAGGTCGAAGTCGTCGGCATCGGCGCCGCCCGCCTTTACATGGCGCAGCAGCAGCACATAGCCGCCGTCGTCCAGTTTCGAGAGGTCGAAGTCCTCCGCCAGCGCCGGCGCCGGCGCGAGGAGAACCAGAACAAGGAATGGCAGGACGCGTCGCATGGCTGCTCCCGAATCGCTCTATGCGCGCCCATGATAGCGCAGCTTTGTGCCAGCTAAAGCCGGATGCGGCGGAAATCGACCGGCGCGTCGAAGCCCTTCAGGGTCGTGGCCTCCGATGTGCAGTCGAGGCCCTCGAGCAGCGCCGCAACCGCCGGATCGGTGGCGACCGCTTCGGAGAGCACGATATCGCCACCGGCGCTTTGGCCCTGCAGGCGGGCGGCCAGGTTCACCGTGGAGCCGAAATAGTCGAGGCGGCCGTTCAGGGTCACGGCGATACACGGTCCCTCGTGCAGGCCGACCTTGATGGTGAGCGGGCGCTGCTCGGCGGCGTTGAAGCCGGGAAGCTCCCGTTGAATGTCCAGTGCCGCGGCGAGCGCGTCGGCGGGAGTGCTGAAGGCAGCCATGATGGCATCGCCGATGGTTTTCACCAGGGCGCCGTCGTGGCGCCGTACGATGGCACCGAGATAGGCGAAGTGGTCGCGCACCAGGTGATAGGCCGCCGCGTCGCCGATGCGCCCGTAGAGGTCCGTCGAACGCCGCAGATCGGTGAACAGCAGCGTCACGCGCGCGACCGAGACTTCGTCGCCGGGGCGCAGCACCTGCTCGGAGAAGAGGTCGCGGAAGGCCTGCAGCGCGGTCACCCGATCGGCGGTGAGCGCATCGCGCGCCCAGCGGCGTTCCTCGACAATGGCGGTCAGCGCCCGGGGCGCCTCGTTGCGCAGCGTGACGATGCCCGTCGTGCCGGCAGCACCGCGCCGCACCGCGCCATCACCCAACACAACCTCCGGCAGGGCCTCGCCCGGTGCCAGGGTCACCTCTTCTTCAGGTCCCGCCTCCAGGGTGCGCAGGCGGTAGCTGCCCGGCGGCAGCGCGCAGGGCTCGCTCAGTGTTTCACCCGCCGCCAGGCTGCGCTGCAGCCAGATGTGCGGCGTCGACATCGGCCCGAAGAGGCAGTGCTCGCCGGTACCGAGCGGGCGCACCGCCGGAGCGGGCTGAAAGCTGAGCTCCACGTTGCGCGAGAAGTCACGGTCGTAGTCGATGTTGCAGGTGGCGCAGTGGGCGCCCTTGGGCAGTTGGTCGAGCGCCTGCACCGCGGCCTTGGCGACCTGGCAGCGCGGACAGAGCAGGTCCCAGCGCATGGTGAGCAGACCGCTGCGCACCGCCTGAAGGCAGAGCTCGACGGCGGCGCGCGGTTTCACCTGCCAGTCGCGCGCCAGGGCAAGCGGGCGGATGTGCGTGAGGTCGGCTTCCTGCGCGCTCAGCAGGTGGTCGGCAAGGCGCGCCGCCAGGCCATGGCCGTGACCGCTATCCTCGATCTCCGCCACCGCCGCCGCGATGCACCGGCGCTGCTCCGGGCCCGGCTTCGGCGCGACAAAACTGAAAGGCTGCGGCGCGGCACCGGCGGCAAAGCGGTCGGCATCGGCGGCCAGGGCGGCGAAGGTCCTGGCCGTCCTCTCGAAGAAGCCCGCGGCCAGCAGCAGACGGCCGAACAGATTGGCGGGTGTGGCCGTCAGGGTGTAGTCGGCCAGGCAGCCGCCGCCCTCGGCCGGCGACAGCACGAAACGGGCCGTCAGGTCCTTCAGCGGCCCGCCGTAGAACTCGCGGCGATGCTCGAACCAGCGGTTCGCCACCCAGTTCACCGGGACTTCGCGCCAGTGCAGGTTCACCGGGCCCTGCTTCAGGCGGCCCTCGTAGAGCACGGTCCCGTCGCCCTGCAGGGTCTCCTCGACCTCGTAGCGTGGCAGGCCGGCAGCCTCGTTGAAGCGCACGGTGTCGGAGAGGACCGGCCAGATGGCTTCAGGTGGATTGGCGAAGCGCCATTGGAAGGTGCGGCTGCGAGGCTCCGCCATCGATCGAACGTCCCCTTGTCCGCGGGCCGGCCGGTCTCCGGCAGCTCACGTAGCTACCAGCGCATGAAGGGCAAGGTCGCGGTAGGCTTCCACTCGGCCGCCGCCATGAAGGCGCGGTAGGCCTCCGCATCGAGGCGGCCGTCTTGTTGTACGTTCAGTTCCTCGCCGTGGATCCCCCCAGCGATAAAAATACTGCCGATGCCGGAGGCCTCGGCCCCGGCCACGTCGGTGCGCAGGGAATCGCCGATGGCGGCGATCCGCGCGGGG
>DAIQBR010000188.1:2155-7358 GCA_036781105.1 Kiloniellaceae bacterium | reverse complement strand
AAGGACACCCTGGCGCTGATTCACACCGCGCAGAAGGCCGGCTCGCCGATGCGCATCGTCGAGACCGTCGCTGACATCAACGACAAGCGCAAGAAGGCCATGGCGGAGCGCATCATTGCCGCCTGCGGCGGCTCCGTGAAGGGCAAGACCGTTGCCATCCTGGGCCTCACCTTCAAGCCGAATACCGACGACATGCGCGAAGCCCCGAGCCTGGAGGTGGTGCCGGCCCTGCTGCAAGCGGGCGCCAGGGTGCGCGCCTTCGATCCCGAGGGCATGGAGCAGGCAAGCCCGCTGCTGGCGGGCGTCGACTGGAGCCAGAACGCCTACGAGGCGATGACCGGTGCCGACGCGGTCGCCATCCTCACCGAGTGGAACGAATTCCGCGCGCTCGACCTCGAGCGGGTGAAGTCGGTCATGAAGGCCCCGGTCATGATCGACCTGCGCAACGTCTACAACCCGGCGGACATGGCGGCGGCGGGCTTCCGCTACACCTCGGTCGGCCGCCCGCAGGCCGTCCCCGAGAAATGAACGCGACATGAGCTCGACGCTGTCCTTCGATCTCGCCAAGGTCGATCCCGGGGCGGCGCATCGCTTCGATACCACGGTGCTGCGCGAGTACGACCTGCGCGGCATCGTCGGCGAGACCATCACCGCCGCCGATGCCTATGCGCTGGGCCGCGCCTTCGGCAGCTTCGCCCGGCGCCGTGGCGCCCGCGCGCTGGCGGTCGGCTACGACGGGCGCGAGTCCTCGCCGATGCTGGCCACGGCGCTGGCCGCCGGTCTTGCCGCCTGCGGGATTGCCGTCACCACAATCGGCCGCGGCCCGACGCCGATGCTCTACTTCGCCGCCTACACGATGGGCTTCGATGGCGCCCCTCTTGATGGGGGGGTCATGATCACCGGTTCGCACAACCCGCCGGACTTCAACGGTTTCAAATTGGTGCTCCACAAGGCCTCGGTGTTCGGCCCGGACATTCAGGAGCTCGGCCGCATAGCGGCCGCCGCCGACTACGAGAGCGGCGCGGGCGCCGTCACCGAGGCCTCCGTCTTCGACGCCTACGTCGCGCGCATCCTGGCCGACGTGAAGGGCAGGCGCGCACTGAAGGTGGCCTGGGATGCCGGCAACGGCGCCATGGGCGAGGCCATGGCGACGGTGGCCGCGCGCCTGCCGGGCGAGCACTTCCTGCTCAATGCCGAGATCGACGGCAGCTTCCCGAACCACCACCCCGACCCGACGGTGGCCGAGAACCTGGCACAGCTGCAGGAGACGGTGCGCCGCGAAGGCTGCGACCTGGGGATCGCTTTCGACGGCGACGGCGACCGCCTGGGCCTGGTCGATTCGCGCGGGCGAATCATCTGGGGCGACCAGATCCTCCTGTTCCTGGCGCGCGACGTGCTGACGCGCCACCCCGGCGCCACCATCATCGGCGATGTGAAGTGCAGCGAGGTGCTGTTCGACGGCATCGCCGCGGCCGGCGGCAAGCCGCTGATGTGGAAGACCGGCCACTCGGTGATCAAGGCCAAGATGAAGGAACTGGGCGCGCCCTTCGGCGGCGAGATGGCGGCGCATTTCGTTTTCGCCGAAGGTTTCTACGGCTACGACGACGCGCTTTACACCGCGATCCGCGTGCTCTCCATCCTGCAGTCCGGGGGGACGGCGCTGGCCGACTTCCGCGACGGGCTGCCGAACCTGCTGAACACGCCGGAGCTGCGCATTCCCTGTCCGGACGCCCGCAAGAAGGTGGTGGTCGAGGAGGTCAAGGCGCGGCTCGCGGCCGAGGGCGCGGCGGTGACCGATATCGACGGCGTGCGGGTGCGCGAGGAGGGCGGCTGGTGGCTGCTGCGTGCCTCCAACACCGAGGACGCGCTGACCCTGCGCTGCGAGGCGCCGGACCAGGCCAGCCTCGACCGGCTCACCGCGCGGCTCGCCGCGCAGCTCAAAGCCAGCGGGCTTACGCCGCCGGACTTCGCTGTCTGAAGAACCCGGGAAGGGTCTAGTTGGAGCCCTGGGCTTCCGGCTGCACCACGACGCAGCTCATGCTGGCGGCGAGAAGCTGCTGGCAGGCCCTGCGCGCCTGCTGCTCGTAGAGGCCCGCCAGCTGGGACCGGTAGAGGGTGCCGACGGAGGCCGAATCGACGCGCTCGATCGACACCTTGGCGCCCTCGAGGGCCTTCGGCACGGTGACCAGCGCCGCCTTGGCGCTGCTGTGGGCGGCGCGGAAGCGGCTGAAGGCGCCGACCTGCACCGCCCAGTCGTTGGTCAGCACTTCGGGGTCGACCTGCAGATCGGCGGCATCGCCGGCCGTGGCAATCTGCGAGGAGGCGACCACCGGCTGCACCGGACGGCTGCGCACCACCGGCGCCGGAGCGCGGGCAGGGGCCCGGCTCGCGGTTGCGGCCGGGGTCGCGGCGGCGGTCGGCTGCGCCGCGGCGACCTCGACGGCTGCCGGGTTCTGGAAAGGGTTCGCGCCGGGCACTGCCGGAATGGTCTTCACGCCCATGGAGGCCATCTTGGTGAAGCCGCGGTCCAGCAGCTTCACCATGTGACGGTCGCGCGACTTGGCGGTCTTGCCGCCGAGAACGACGGCGATGATGTGGCGGCCGTCGCGCTGAACCGAACTGACCAGGTTGAAGCCCGAGGCGCGGGTATAGCCGGTCTTGATGCCGTCGGTGCCCTGGTAGCTTTTCAGCAGGCGGTTGTGGTTGCGGTAGGTGCGTCCGTTGTAGGTGAAGCTGGTCCGCGAGAAATAGTGGTAGTACTGCGGATAATTCTCCTGCAGCGCCTTGGCGAGGCGCACCATGTCGCGCGCCGTGCTCTTCTGGCCGCGGTTGGGCAGGCCGGAGGCGTTGCGGAAGGTGGTGCGGCTCATGCCGATCTCCTTCGCCCGCTCGGTCATCAGCTTGGCGAAGTTGATCTCGGTGCCGCCCAGCGCCTCGGCGATCACCACGGCGACGTCGTTGGCCGACTTGGTGGTCAGCGCCATGATGGCGTCCTCGACGGAAATGCGGTCGCCGACCTTGAGGCCCAGCTTCGACGGCGGCATGCCAGCGGCGCGCTTGGACGCCGACAGCATCTGGTCGAGCTTCAGCTTGCCCTTTTCCAGCGCTTCGAAAACCATGTAGAGGGTCATCATCTTGGTCAGCGAAGCCGGGTAGTTGCGCGTGTCCGCGTTCACGGCATGCAGCACCTGGCCGGTCTCCGCGTCGACCACGATCGACGCATAGCGCGCCAGCGCGCTGGCCGGTGCCAGGGCGACACCGCCTGAGAGAGCCAAAAGCAGGATGAACAACAGAGCGATCTTACGAAGCATGGTTCTCGCTTTGCAGTCGAATGGCGGTCCGGCCGGGCTGTGACAGTACCCTGTCGTCAGCGCCGAGGCCACATTAACTATCTTCGGTAATGCCCCGAAAAGCTTACTGATTCTAAGGCAGCACCTGATTCCCTGTCCAGTGTAAAGCCGCAGCGATTACAATGCGGTTAAAATATCTTCAATTCAGGGGCTTGCGGAACCATATGGCGGTCGGGAGCGTCGCCGCGCCGCTGCGCTGTCCCCAAAACGCCGGTTCCGATTCGCGGCGGGCCGCCAGCCGCGCAGCGTACTGGAACAGGGTTAAGGCGCATCAACCATGAATTCAGGCAGGATCGGCGCGAATATGGCTGCAGACAACTCTCGCAAAACAGGAAAGCGGCTGCTGGCCGGCATCGCCTGCGCCGCAGTGGCGGGGCTCGCCGCCTGCAGCTACCGCGGCGACATCGACAACCCGGCGACGCTGAAGGCGACCTGGTTCAGCTACCTGAACGGCGACGACCTCCGCGCCGCCTGCACGCAAGGCGCGCCGCTCAGCTACCGCCTGATCTACAACGCCGACTACGACGAGCAGCTGCGCAGCTACGAAGTGACGGGCGACGGCGCCGCGCAAGGGGGTGGCGGCGCGCAGCTGACCGTCCGCGTGCTCGGCAAGAGCGGGCTGGTGGTGAACGAAGTGACCTTCGACGATCCCCTGGGCTTTGCGCGCTGGACCAAGAGCGAAGTGTCGCTCGACGCCGCGCAGCTCGACGCCCTCGACGCCGCGCTGCAGGCCAGCGGCGCCTTCGCGCCGGCGCCGGAAGGCCTGCAGCTGTTCTCCAAGGAGACCTACTGGATCTCCAATCTCTGCCGCGACGGGGTGTTCTACTTCAACGCCTGGCGCTACCCCTCGCAGCGCTACGAGGCAATCACCTTCGACGAGCGGCTCTTCGCCCTCGACGCCACCGGGATCGCGGTGCGCGCGCCGGTGGCGGTGCCGAAGACCGCCGTCGCCAAGGCCGGCGTCCCGCGGCGCCAGCAGAGCGCCGACGAGCGCGGCAACTACTTCAATGTGAAGGTGGGCGAGAACGGCCTGACCGACCGCCTGGCTTTTTGACCACGGCGCGGGCTGACCGGCGGGCGGGAGAGCGCCTGGGGCTCTAGCCCTTGTTCTTGTCTTCCTGGACCACCTTCAGGTGGGCGGTGTTCGAGCCGGGCCGCAGCTCGTTGATCCACGGCCCGTCGGGCATCTCCACGGCAAGCTTCTTGATGTGCTCGTTCCACCAGATGCGCTGTTCGCGCAGGTCGTCGTAGTCGTACTGCGCGGCGCGCCAGCGCTTCTCCGCGCTGCTGTAGGTCGAAAGGTCGATCGGGAAGCCCACGTCCGCGGAGGAAAAGCGGGAGGAATCGAAGGACAGATAGGCCAGCTTCAAGGCCGTCGCCATCGAGGTGTCGTAGGTCAGCGCCCGGTCCAGGATCGGCTTGCCGTAGGCGGTGGCGCCGATCGAGAGATAGGGCGTGCGGTGGTCGACCTCGATCCAGTTCCCCTCCGGATAGACCAGGAACATGCTGGGCTCGTCGTCCTCGGGCTGGGCGCCGCAAATCAGGGTGTGCAGGTTGAAGCTGAGATCGGAGCCTTCGAGCTGTTCGCGGTCTTCCTTGGCGACCGAGCGCAGGCAATTGCAGTAGACGGTCACCGCGTCGAACATGCCGTCGAAGCCGGCCGGGTGGTGCTTGCTCATGTGGCGCTCGAGGTAGGCGAGGGTCTTGTCGCGCAGCGAGCGCAGACCGGAGGTCATCACCGCGAACTGGGCCGGCCCGTTGCCGTGCATCGAGAGTTTCTGCGCATTGGTGACCTGATTGCCGCTGGTGATGCGGCCATCGGCGAGGCAGATGAGCCCGTCGGCAATCTTGAT
>DAIQBR010000188.1:0-2145 GCA_036781105.1 Kiloniellaceae bacterium | reverse complement strand
AGGCAGTAGGTCATGCGGCGTCCACTATGATTTCCCGGCGCGTCGTGGCGCCGGGCCGGAGTGTGACAGAGCCCCTTTTTGCCAGCAAGCCGCCTTTCGCAGCGCCGCAGCGATGCGGGCAGCGCCGGCGTGGGATTCCCCAAAAGTCGGCAGAAAATCCCCATTGCGATCATGTTGCAGTGCACAAAAATCGCTTGACTTCGGCCACAGGGTTAATACATTCTCCGTTATGTTGCAGTGCAACATGAAGGCTTGGATATCCCCTGCGCCGTTTCACGGCCCGCGCAGCGGCGATCCGGCAGCCCCAAGGCGCCGGCGCCGGCGCAGCCAGGCGCACGAACCTTGCCGCCCCCCTGTCACGAAATGTAAGTTCGGGAGTCCCTGACAATGCCCAGCAAGAAGACCACCACCAAGAAATCCCCCACCAAGACCACCAAGACCACCAAGACCACAACCGCCAAGAAGGCGGCGCCCAAGGCGGCGGCCGCGACCCCGGCCAGCATGGCGCCGGTCGAGAGCGCGGCGGCCGCTCATCAGGAGACCTTCGAGAGCGCTCTGCAGGCGGGCAACCAGGCTGCCACCAAGGGCTATGAGCAGGTCATCGCGATCGCTCAGGAGCAGGTCGAGAAGGCCTCGGAGACGATCTTCGGGCGCTACGACGAGGCGGCGAGCCTGAGCCAGGAGAACGTCGACGCCTGCGTGCGCTCCAGCACGGCCTTTGCGCAGGGCATCGAGTCGATGGGCAAGGAACTGATGGACTTCGCGCAGAGCGCGGTCGACGCGAACGTCGCCACCACCAAGGCGCTGTTCGGCGCCACGACGGTGCGCGAGCTGATCGACCTGCAGACCGAGTTCCAGCGCAGCCGCTTCGACAGCCTGGTCACCGAGAGCGCCAAGCTCACCGAACTGAGCATGACGCTGGCCAGCGACGCCTTCGAGCCGATCCAGGCGTGTCTCAACGCCAACGTGGAGAAGCTGCTGAAGCCGGTCGCCGTCTGATCCACGGCGTCTGCGGCCATGAAACGAGGGGCCCGGCGGGAAACCGCCGGGCCCCTTTCGTTTGCCTGCCGGCGAAAGGCCTCGCCCCGATGTAGGAGAAAAACCCTATTAACCTTTGGCCCCTTCGGCACAGCCCTGGGACATGGCATACTATTGATATTGTTGAGTCGGGTGCCGCCGGCGCCGGCCCGGGTCCCACTTTGCGGCCGTGGCGGCAGGTTTTTCGGCGGCCGGCAAACCAGGGCCTTTATCCGGCGTTAATCCATCCAATATGTTTCAGTGGAATGCTTAGCGAGTCTCGGGTCTGCAGTGAAATCATGAGTGACGACAAGAAAAGCGGCGGCGGCACCTCGACGGGCATCATCGTCAAGACCAAGCCGAAGACGAAAAAGCCGTCGATGTACAAGGTTCTGATGCTGAACGACGACTACACCCCGATGGAGTTCGTCGTGCATGTGCTTGAGCAGTTCTTCAGCAAGAACAGAGAGGAAGCGACCCGCATCATGCTGCATGTTCACCAAAGGGGCGTCGGCGTGTGTGGCGTGTTCACCTACGAGGTTGCGGAGACCAAGGTAACGCAGGTCATTGACTATGCGCGCCAGCACCAGCACCCTCTACAATGCACTCTGGAAAAGGAATAGAGCTCGGATGCTATCGGCCAACTTAGAGCAGACGCTTCACCGTGCCCTCGCCGGTGCCAATGAACGGCGCCACGAGTACGCCACGCTCGAACATCTGCTCCTGGCGCTGATCGACGATGCGGACGCCATGTCGGTCCTGCGTGC
The DNA here is from genome assembly GCA_036781105.1 of Kiloniellaceae bacterium. GTDB lineage: Bacteria > Pseudomonadota > Alphaproteobacteria > Kiloniellales > Kiloniellaceae > Pelagibius. Next base: position 361 of record DAIQBR010000188.1, on the reverse strand, counting down.
CTGCAGTGTGGACCTCGAGCGTCTGAGGGCCGACATCCTCGACTACATCGACAACGAACTCTCCAGCCTGATCACCTCGCAGCTGGGCGACGCCAAGCCGACCGCCGGCTTCCAGCGGGTCCTGCAGCGTGCGGCGATCCACGTGCAGTCCTCCGGACGCGAGGAGGTGACCGGCGCCAACGTGCTGGTCGCCATGTTCTCCGAGCGCGAGAGCCACGCCGTCTACTACCTGCAGGAGCAGGAGATGACGCGCCTCGACGCGGTGAACTACATCAGCCACGGCATCGCCAAGGCCAAGGGCCACGAGGAAAGCCGGACCGTCGAAGGCGCCGACGACGACGCCGAAGCGGAAAAAGTCGTG
>DAIQBR010000187.1:0-7366 GCA_036781105.1 Kiloniellaceae bacterium | reverse complement strand
GTAGCACCAGCCGGCATTCACGTAGAGGCCGGGGATCGGCGACTTGCAGATGATCGGGCTGCCGTCCATCGACATGTCCATGATGCCGCCCCAGGAGCGCAAGAGGCGCAGGCGCTTCAGGTTGGGGAACATGGTGACGGCCTCGGCGGCGACGTGCTTCACCACCGGCAGGTTGCCGCGCTGGGCGTAGGAGTTGTAGCCGTCCAGGTCGCCGCCGAAGACCAGGCTGCCCTTGTCGGACTGCGAGATATAGAGGTGGCCGGCGCCGAAGGTGACGACGCTGTCGATCAGCGGCTTGATGGATTCGGAAACGAAGGCCTGCAGCACGTGGCTCTCGATCGGCAGGTCGCGCAGGCCGGCCTTCTGCAGTACCACGGAGGTCGAGCCGGCCACGGCGACGCCGACCTTGCCGGCGCGGATCGTGCCGCGCGAGGTCTCGACGCCGGTGATGGCGCCGTTCTCACGCAGGAAGTCGGTCACCTCGCAGTTCTCGATGAGGTCGACGCCCTGGCGGTCGGCGCCGTAGGCGAAGCCCCAGGCGACGGCGTCGTGGCGCGCCGTGCCGCCGCGCGGCTGCAGCAGGCCGCCGAGGATGGGAAAGCGCGTCGACTGCGACATGTCGAGGCCGGGGGCGTACTTCGCCACCTGGTCGCGGTCCAGCAGCTCGGCGTCGAAGCCGGCGAGGCGCATGGCGTTGCCGCGCCGCGCGTAGCTGTCCATCTGGCTCGGCGTGTGGGCGAGGTTGAGGACGCCGCGCTGGGAGAACATGACGTTGTAGTTCAGGTCGCGGGAGAGGCCCTCCCACAGCTTCACGGAGTGCTCGTAGAACTGGGTGTTGGCCGGCAGCAGGTAGTTGGAGCGCACGATGGTGGTGTTGCGCCCGATGTTGCCGCTGCCCAGCCAGCCCTTCTCCAGCACGGCGACGTTGGTGATGCCGTGGTTCTTGGCCAGGTAGTAGGCGGTGGAAAGCCCGTGACCGCCGCCGCCGACGATGATCACGTCGTAGGCCGGCTTGGGATCGGGCGCGCGCCAGACGCGCTCCCAGCGCTTGTTGCCTGTCAGGGCGTTTGAGAGCAGCGAAAAGACCGAGTAGCGGGCCATGGCGAAGGGTTTCCCGGGAAAGAGATCGGGAGCATTAGGACGCGGGCCGGGGCGGGCGTCCAGGGCCGTGGGGCACTATCGGGAACTTCGATCCGGGGCATCGGCGGGGGTGATGGATCCCACCCGATCGTCACCCTCGCACTTGTTGCGAGGGTCCAGGGCGGGTGACGGAGCGGTGGCCCTGGATGCTCGGAACAAGTCCGAGCATGACAGTTGGGGGTGGTGGCAAGATGGCTGTGCGCACGAGATAGCCTCAATCCGACCTCCGCTCTTCTGCTTTCACCCTCCATCGCGGCGGCCGATTGGGGGCTATCGATCTCACTGATTCTGCCCGCAGGAGGCGCGAAGCGCCCTAGGCTGCGGCAACCGTATTCTCCGGAGGATCCCCATGGCTTTCCCTGACCGCAGCCGCTACGTCGTCATCGGCGCCGGCATCCACGGGCTTTCGACCGCCTGGCACCTGGCGCAGGCGCTGGAGGCCAAGGGCAAGGGGAGCGGCAAGGACGTGCTGGTCATCGACAAGGGCGGCATCGCCGCCGGGGCCAGCGGCATCGCCTGCGGGGTGGTGCGCAACAATTACTTCCAGCCGGCCATGCGCGAGCTCATGGCGCACTCGGTGAAGGTCTGGGAGAGCGACCCCAAGGCCTTCAGCTACCATCCGGTGGGCTACATGCAGATCAGCCCGGAGGTCATGCGCGAGGACGTCGCCTCGATCTACGCCCAGCAGCAGGAAATCGGCTACGACTCAACCTTCATCGAAGGCGCCAGGGAGAGCGCGCTTTACATGAAGGGCCTGTTCGACGACTGGCAGGCCCAGGGCATCACCTCGGTGCTGCATGAGAAGAAGGGCGGCTACGCCAACAACACGGCGGCGATCTACGGCCTCGCCGGCAAGGCGGAGGCGCTGGGCGTGCGGGTGCTGACCGGCGTGACGGTGACCGGCTTCGAGTTCGGCCACAACACCGGCGCCGTGGCCGCCGTCGAGACCGACAAGGGGCGCATCGCCTGCGACCAGGTGGTCATTGGCACGGGACCCTGGGTGCGCGACTTCTGGGACATGCTGGAACTGCCCAAGGCGATCACCGTGAAGGGCCGCGACGGCAAGGCGCACGACGACGTGCCGATGTGGCGCTACTGGCAGCTGGAGGAGGGCGTCCTAGGGGTCGAGCCGGGCTACCTCGTCACCAACGACGGCAAGATGCCGCCGGTCATGCACGTCGACACCGACGCGCCGCTGCATTCAGATGTCGACGGCTCGCTCATCACCGACAAGCTGTGGGGCATCTACTACAAGCCCGACTTCCACTTCAACGGCGTGCAGGGCGGCGCCTCGCCCTACGAGGTGACCACGCCGGTCGACAAGGTCGCCATCGATCCCTACGGGCCGGCCTCGCCGGAGTTCGTCTCCTCGCCGGACTTCGCCCACATGTGGTGCTCGGCCCTGGCGCATTGCCACAAGCGCTTCGAGGGCAAGCAGGGGCTCTACAAGAAGGAGCCCTCGGGCGGCATCGGCTGCTTCACGCCGGACTCCTTTCCGGTGTTCGACCGCTTCCGCGAGAACGCCTACGTCATCGCGGACTCCAACCACGGCTACAAGATGATCGGCGTCGGCAAGCTGGTGGCCGAGGAGATGCTGAACGGCGGCACGCCGGAACTGCTGAAACCCTTCCGCTTCGCGCGCTATGCCGAGGGCGACCTGCACCCGGTCTCCCACAGCCCCTTCCCGTGGAGCTGAAGAGCGGGCGTCGTCGTCACGGAATCCGGTCGACCGGGACGTACTCGATGCGGGAGAGTTCAATCTCCTGTGGCAGGTCGCCGGCGACCCACTTGAAGACCGTCGAACCGAGCAGGCCGGTGACGGGGCCGTCCGGCGTGTCGGCAAGGGGCAACAACAGGCGCTCGCCGATCGGGATCCGCTCGGCGGGCAGGTAGACCATGCCCTTCATGCAGATCACGCAGCGATCCCGCACCAGCGGGTCCCAACGTTCTGCAACCATCTTCGCGCGCTCCGGCGACAGGATATCGGTCAGCTGCAAACCCTTGAGGTTGGTCCGCCCGAAGATTTCGGCGACCTCCGCACCGGCGAGGCGGTAGCGAAATCCGTCTTCGGGACTGTAATCCAAAAGGAAGATCCGACTGAGCGCCCAGGAGATCTCGATCGGATCTATATCGCCCTTGCACGGCATGAGGCTGCCCGAGCGCTTCGAACACCAGTACTCGAACAGCCTGAGGAGATCAGGCTCGCTGATCAGCGGAAGTCCCCTCGCGCCTTCGGGGGACAGCTTGCCGGAACGCTCGTTCATGTCGTCCTTGGTTAGCATGCTTGGGGCGCCCGGACGAAACGATTAGGCGTAGTCTGCGGTCGATTTCCCGGCTGTGCCAGGCAAGATCGAGGGCATAGCTAATGAGGGGGCCCCGTGCGGGTTTCCCGGCAGAGCTGCCTGCGTCACGGAATCCGGTCGACCGGGACGTATTCGATCTGGGAGACCTTGACCTCCTGCGGCACGTCGCCAACGATCCACTGGCAGATGGTCATGCCGAGCGCGCCGGTGACCGGGCCGTCCGGCGTGTCGGCGAGCGGCAGGATGAGGCGTTCGCCGATGGGTGTGCGCCGTGCCGCCAGATAGATCATGCCCTTCATGACGATCATGGAACGGTCGCGCACCAATGGTTCCCAGCGTTCTTCGACGAAGGGAGCCCGATCCGGCGGCAGGATATCCCTCATGGTGAGGCCTTTGAGGTTGCTGCGGCCGAAAACGCTGGAGACCTCGGAACCGGCCAGGCGATAGCGGAATCCGTCCTCCGGGCTGTAGGTGGCCAGGAAGATGCGGCTGAGCGCCCAGGGAATATCGAGAGGGTCGATGTCGGCCTTCGAGGGCATCGCGCGGCCGTTGCGCTTGCCGCGCCAATAGTCGAGGAACTTGAAGAGGTCCGGCTCGCTCAGAAGCTTCGAGACGGCGCCCGGCCCCGAGCCGGCCGCCTTTGCTGGTTTCTCCTGTCCCACGATGCTTCAGGCTCCTTCGCAGGCTCAGGGGAAATTTCCGGTCAGGTCCGCGTTGACCGGGAGAAGGCGGCGCTGCGCACCGGATGTCGCCCTATGCCCCAAATCAGGCGTCTCACAATCGATTCTGGTCTATTTGATTAGCCGGTTCGACGATAGAGGGCGGCTGTTGGCGGAAGCAAGGCAGAAAACGCCTTGAAAATGCACGTCAAGATTGCCCTACCCCTCGTCCGGCGGGCGATAGGCGATCAGCAGGGACCACACCGCGTAGCCGGTGACCGCCAGCGCGAGGAAGGCCCAGATCTCTTCGCCGCCGTAGACCTCGAGGCCCAGCCAAAAGAGGCAGACCGCGACCACGGCGATGCGGCGGTACAGCGGGGCGAACCAGGGATGCCGGTTGGTCGGGGTCATTGCGCAGCCTCCTTGCCGAGGACGATTCGCCGGCCGAGTTCGTGGGAGCGGTAGGCGGCCTCCTCGATGCGCAGGTTGGCGAGGTAGTCGCGCGCCGCGTTCGCCAGAGAACCCTCGCCGCGCAGATGCGCGACCAGGTGGCGCTGCAGGGCGAAGACGCAGTCGCCGCCGAAGCCGCGGTCCTGCCAGTCGTAACGGTGCTCGGTCTCGTCGTTGCTGCCTTGCAGGCGCAAGAACAGTCGGCCGTCGCCGTCGAGGCGCAGGGCGGCGGCGGAACCTTCGATGAGCATCTCGCCCATGGTGAGGCGCCGGTTCCGCGCCGCGTGGTCGGCCAGGCGGTTGCCGTCGAAGACGGCCCGCGTGCCGGCGGGAAAATCAAAGAGGATGATCCCCGCGTCCTCGCCGGCGATGGCCGGGTTGAGGCGGGCGAGGCGGGCGTAGACCGCGTCCGGCTCGCCGAGCAGGGCGCGGAAGACGTCGATGAAGTGGATCGCCGTCTCGTGCACCAGGAAACGCGGCATCTGCTGGAAGTAGGGCTGGCGGTCGAGGTAGGCCTCGGGTCCCCGGCCGTCGCCGGGGCGCAGGCGGAAAGTGGCCTGGTAGACCTCCCCCAGCGCGCCGGCGGCCAGCAGGCGCCGGCACTCGCGGTGCCAGGGCTGGAAGCGGAAGTTCTCGTGCACCGCCAGCAGGCTGCCGGCGGCCTCGGCCAGCGCGACGGCCTCCTCCGCCTCGGCGAGGCTGGCGCAGAAGGGCTTCTGGCAGATGGCGGGCAGGCCGCGCGCGGCGGCGGCGCGAATCGCCGCCAGATGGCTGGGCGGCGGCGTGGCGATGTCCAGCAGGTCCAGGGATTCGCCCTCCAGCATCTCCTCCAGGCTGCCGCAGACCGCCGGAATGGCGTAGCGCTCGGCACTGCGGGCGGCGGCGGCCGGGTCGCGGTCACAGAGCGCGCAGAGCTTCACGCCTTCGGATCCCAGCCGGGCCCAGGCATCGAGATGGAACTGGGCGAAATAGCCGGCCCCGAGCACCCCCACTCTCAAGTCCAGGCTCCCCCCACTCTCCACGCCTCCCCATTTCCCCGCGCTCCAGGTGGACCGGGGCTATTCTCATCGGCAGCGCAATCCTCTAGGGTCTGCGCCAGCCGGCAAGGTCGTCAACGAGGGAGTATAGGGCATGCTCGCGGTAACGGTGGTTTTCCAGGTGAAGAAGAAATCGGTCGAGGAGTTTCGCAAGGCGATCCTGAAGCACTCCAAGAACTCGCTGAAGAAGGAACGCGGCTGCACGCGCTTCGATGTCTGCTTCGACGACGACCGCCCGCAGCTCGTCTTCCTCTTCGAGGTCTACAAGGACGAGGCCGCTTTCGAGCGTCACCGCAAGACCAAGCACTACGAGGCTTTCCGCGAGCTGGCGGCGCCGATGCTGGACAACAGCGCGGTGGAAACCTGGACCCTGCAGTCGGCCTAGCCTTGGCTAGCTGCGCGCGCCGGCGGCGGGGCGGTACTGGTAGAGCCAGGTCTCGCTGAGCGGTTCGCGGTCCAGGGCGAGGTAGAGGCGCAGTTCCACGGGCTCGTCGCCTTCGGCTTCCAGATCGAAGACGGCGCGCCAACGCCGGGTACCCGGCACCCGCTCGGTGAAGACGCGGGAGATCTCGCCGCGTGAGCTGCCGATCGTCGCTTCCGGCCCCTCGTCGTTCTTGCCCGGCTTCTCCGGCAGATCCGCCAGCCGGCCGCCGTCGAACTCCACCACGAACTTCACCAGGCCCGGCGGGCGCGGCTTGCCGGGCTGGCCGCCGCGGCCGATGCGGGTGGCGACGACCCGGGCGTAGTCTTCCGCCGGATAGGGCTCGTCGGCCAGCCAGTGCAGGCGGTAGCGCAGGCGGTAGTGCATGCCGGCCCTGGCCGGGTCGCGCGGCACCCAGAAGGCGACGATGTTATCGTGGATCTCGTCGTCGGTCGGGATCTCGACCAGCTGCACCGCGCCGGCGCCCCAGGGCTCCAGCGGCTCGACCCACAGCGAGGGGCGGCGCTCGTAGTTCACGCCGTCGAGGTAGTGGTCGAAGTCGCGGTCGCGCTGCAGCAGGCCGAAGCCGCGCGGGTTGTCGTCCAGGAAGGCCGAGGTGGTGACGCGCTCCGGGTTGTTCAGCGGCCGCCAGATACGCTCGCCGCCGCCGGTCCACAGCGCCAAGCCGTCGGAATCGTGGATCTCCGGGCGCCAGTCCAGGCGGTAGGGGCGGCTGCCTTCGGAGAACCAGTACATCGAGGTGAGCGGGGCGAGTCCCAGGCGCTCGATGTCCTGGCGCAGGAAGAGCTCCTTTTCCACGTCCATGACGACGCCGCCGGTCCGGAAGCTGTCGTCGCGGCGGATCACGAAGCGGTAGGCGCCGGTGACGCTGGGGCCGTCCAACAGGGCGTAGACCTCGACCGGCGCGCCGGGGTCGGCGGCGGGCGTGATGTAGAACTCGGTGAAGTCGGGAAACTCCTCCGGCGTGGTGGCGGCGACGTCGACGGCGAGGCCGCGCGCCGAGAGGCCGTACTGCTCCAGCGCGCCGATGGCGCGGAAGTAGGAGGCGCCGAGGAAGGCGATCCAGTCGTGGGTCTGCCAGTCGTCGCGTGCCGTCGACTCCTGCAGGCGGAAGCCGGCGAAACCGGAATCCTCCGGCAGCTTGCGGGCGACGGCGTTGGCTGGCATCTCGAAGTAGTCGGGCGAATAGAGGATCTCGCGTGCGGCACCGCCATCCAGGGCGTGCATCCTGATCGCCTTGCCGAAGAACTGGCCGAGGTGGAAGAAGGTCGCCGGGTAGGCACTCTCGACGCCGGAGCCTTCGGGCCCGTAGAGCGCCTTGTCGGGGTCGAAGCG
>DAIQBR010000186.1:6013-7368 GCA_036781105.1 Kiloniellaceae bacterium | reverse complement strand
GGCCGCACAATGAGAAAGCTGACCCAGCCCGGCGCGCCGCTGCAGCCGCGCCGCCTGCTCGAATGGGCGGCACCGGCAGACGACCTGCGGGTGACCCTCGCCGGCGGGCAGGACCTGCTGCGCGGCCTGGTCGCTGCGCTGGCCGTGCGCGGCCTGAACCACGCGGCTGTCCAGGTGGTCTCCGCCGATATCGCGCGCATGGCCTATCTCACCGGCGCCGAGGATCCCAGCGGCGCGCGCGTCGCCACCTACGGCCCGCCGACCTGGCTGGAAGGGCCGGTCACCCTGCTCGGTGCCAACGGCATTCTCGGGCCCGGCCCGGACGGCGACACGCTGCTGCATTGCCATGCCGTGGTGGTCGACGCCCGCGGCCGCCTGCACGGCGGGCACCTGCCGCCGGGCGATGTGCTGCTGGGGGCCGGCGGCGCGGTGGCGCTGGCGACGCCGCTGCGCGAGGCGGCCTTCGCGGCAAGCTACGACAGCGAGACCAACTATCCGCTGTTCCAGCCCAGAAAGTTGCCGGCGTGAGCGATTTGGCCGGTTTCGAAGAGGGTAGGCTGGGCCGCATCGCGGTGATCCGCCTGCGCCCCAACGAGGACCTCGTCGAGTCCGTCGAGGCGACCTGCCGCGAGCACGGCCTGAGCCACGCCATCGTGCGCTCGGCCGTCGGCAGCCTGGTGGACGCCGTGCTGGAGTCCGGCGAGACGGCACTGAAGGTACCGGGGCCGGGCATCGAGATCCTCACCCTCAGCGGCGAGGTGCGTCCCGACGCGGAGGGCGCGCCGCGCGCCGACCTGCGCGGCACCATCGCCGACGGCAACGCCAAGGTTTTCGGCGGCGCTTTCCGGCGCGGCGAGAACCCGATCTGCATCACCCTGGAGCTGGTCCTGCAGGAGTGGCTTCCAGCCTGATTCACACTGCGCGCAGCGCGGTCCTGAGCAATTGGAGAGACAAGGCATGTTCAAGGCGATCCTCCTGGAGGAAAGCGACGGCAAGGTTTCGGCCGAGGTCACCGAACTGGATGAGTCCGAACTGCCGGAGGCGGAAGTCACCGTCGCGGTCGAACACTCGACGCTCAACTACAAGGACGGCATGGTGCTGAACGGCCTCGGCCGGCTGGTGCGCAGCTACCCGCATGTGCCGGGCGTCGATTTCGCCGGCACCGTGGAGGCCAGCAGCGATCCCGCCTACAAGCCCGGCGACAAGGTGATTCTCACCGGCTGGCGCGTCGGTGAACAGCACTGGGGCGGCTATGCCGAAAAGGCGCGGGTGAGGGCCGACTGGCTGGTCCCCTTGCCGGAAGGACTTACGACCAAACGCGCCATGGCGATCGGCACGGCGGGTTTCACCGCCAT
>DAIQBR010000186.1:0-5964 GCA_036781105.1 Kiloniellaceae bacterium | reverse complement strand
GTGACCGGTGCGGCCGGCGGCGTCGGCTCGGTGGCTATCGCACTGCTGCACAAACTGGGCTACCAGATCGCCGCCTCGACCGGCCGGCCCGAGACCCACGCCTATCTGAAGGACCTCGGCGCCACGACGATCGTCGACCGCACGGAGATCGCCGAGCCGAGCGGCCGGCCGCTGGACAAGGAGCGCTGGCAGGGCTGCGTCGACGCCGTCGGCGGCGCGACGCTGGCCTGCGTGCTGCCGCAGATCGCTTATCGCGGCTCGGTCGCCGCGGTCGGTCTCGCCGGCGGCAACAAGCTGGATACCACGGTGATCCCCTTCCTGCTGCGCGGGGTCAACCTGCTGGGCATCGACTCGGTCATGTGCCCCAAGGCCGAGCGCGAAGCGGCCTGGGCGCGGCTCGTGCGTGATCTGCCGATGGACAAGCTGGACGCCATGATCCACGAGGCGAAGCTCGCCGATCTGCTGACCCTCGGGAAGGACATTCTCAAAGGCCAGGTACGCGGCCGGGTCGTCGTCGACGTGAGGGCCTGATCGCATGGCCGGTGAACTGCGCATCGACGGCGCGCACGCCGATCCAGATGCGGCGGCACTGCCCGGCCAGGCCGTCTACACGGCGGCCAGCCTGCGCATCTACGACGCCATGGTGCTGGGTTTTTCCAACCGTTTCCTGTGGGGCTGCCCGACCGCCGAGCTGATCCGGCTCTACGACGACAACGTCAGCGGCAACCATCTCGACGCCGGCGTGGCCACCGGCTTCTTCCTCGACCGCTGCCGCTTTCCGGTGGCCGATCCGCGCCTCTGGCTGCTCGATCTCAATGAGCTCTGCCTGCAGACCGCGGCGGCGCGGGTCGCCCGCTACCGGCCGCAGACCCTGCGGGCCAATGTCCTGGCGCCTGTCGATGCGCCCCCGGGCGTGGCGGCGGAACCATTCGACTCCCTGGGCATTATGTACCTGTTGCACTGCCTGCCCGGGCCGATGTCCCGCAAGGCGGCGGCCTTCGCCAACCTGAAGCCGCTGCTGAGGGACGGTGCCCGGGTTTTCGGTGCCGCCATCATGGCGCGCGGCGTGCCGCACAACGTCTTCGGCCGCCGCCTGCTCGCCTTCTACAACGCCCGCGGCATCTTCGGGAACGCCGAGGACGATGCCGAGGCGCTGCGTGCCGCCCTGGAGGGGCAGTTTCACGATGTCGAAGTCTGGCAGCGCGGTGCCGTCGCCCTCTTCACCGCCCGAAAGTGACGCTTCCTTGAGCAAACCACAGCGTGCCGCCTTGCTGCTGACCAACAAGCGCAGCGGCGGGGCCGAGCGCGATCTGGCGCCGGCGGTGGAGCGCCTGGAGCAGGGCGGATTCAACGTTGCCGTCGAAGTGCCTGACTCGATTGACGATCTGCGCCGGCGCGTGCGCGACAGCGGCGAGGCGACGGTGGTGCTCGGCGGCGGCGACGGCACCCTCAGCGCCGCGGCGCCCGCGCTGCGCGGGCTGAAGCGGCCCTTCGGCCTGCTGCCGCTGGGCACGGCCAACGACCTCGCGCGGACGCTGGGCATTCCCTTCGATCCTGTCGAGGCCGCCGCGGTGATCGCTGCCGGCGCGGCACGGCGCATCGATCTCGGCCTGGTCGACGGCGTCCCCTTCTTCAACGTCGCCAGCCTGGGCCTCAGCGCCGAGGTGGTGCGCGAGCACGAGGGCGAGGGCGAGCGCAAGCGAATGCTGGGCGTGCTGAACTATCCCCTGAGCGCCTGGGCGGCCTTCCGCCGGCACCGGCCTTTCAAGGCGGAGCTCATCATCGACGGCGAGCGGCTGCGCTGTCGCTGCATGCAGATCGCCGTGGGCAACGGCCGCCACTACGGGGGCGGCATGACCATCGACGAGCGGGCGGAAATCGACGACGGCTGGCTCAAGGTCTACTATCTGAAGCCGGCCGGGCTGATGTCGATGCTGTCGATGCTGCCGGCCCTGCGCTTCGGCTGGCTGCGCCGCACGCCGGAGGCCGAAGTGAAGTGGGCCAGGCGCGTCGAGATCCGCACGCGGCGGCCACGGCCGCTCGATGTCGACGGGGAACTGAACGGCCGCACCCCCGTTGTCATCGAGATTGAACCCGGCGCCGTGGAGGTCTTCGCGCCGCCCCGGCCCGGCGAAGGGGAGCGCGCTGCCCCCGTCAAGGGAGACGACGAGCCGTGAACATCCTGCGTGACGACCGCCTGGTAGCGCTGCACGACCTGGTGGAGGCCTGCCGCAATGCCTCGCGCCATCACCTGTTGGCGGCCGAGACGCTGGCCGGCGATCCGCGCGCCGCAGAGTTGCATGCCCTGGCGGAACAGCGCAGCCGGGAAGCCGACTACTTCGGTGAGCGCATGATCGCCGAAGACGACATTCCCGCCGGCCCGCCGGCGGAGCGCAGCCTGCTGGAATCGGCCCTGGCCCGCGCCAAGGGGGCATTGACGGACTCTGCCGTGGAGTCCCAGCTCGAGGAATGCCGCGCACAGGAGGAAACCTTGCTCGCGAAGGCCGGGGAAGCCGGAAAGGCACCGCTGCGCGACGACGAGCACAAGGCGGCTGCAGATCTCGCCGAGGATGCCCGCCGGCGCCTCGAGACCCTCTTCAAGTCCTAGCCGGCGGCGCAGCGGCCCCGGTGGGACGCCGGCCTCGGCTGAAGACCGATTAGATTCGCGGTGCGGATCGTGTAAACTCCCTTGAAGCACGGCCTGTGATGGCCCCCGACTCTTCAATGGAGGTGGATGCGTGATCCGCTTTGTGTCTCTGGCTCTTGCGGCCGCAATTCTGACCGCTGTGGCCGGCCTGCCCGCCCAGGCCCAACTCAACCCCTTCACACGCAGCGGCTTCGAGTTGTCGCAGGAAGATATCGACCTCCTGAAGGCGGCGGCGGCGAAGCTCTATGAGGGCGAGACCGCACCTGTCGGTCAGGCGGAGCAGTGGACCAACGGCAAGACCGGGAATTCCGGCATCGTGCAGTTGATCGGCCTGTTCGATTACCAGGGGTTGCCCTGCCGCCGCCTGCAGCACGACATCACGATCAAGAACGTCTCCGACCCCTACCGCTTTATCGTGGATCGTTGCAGGACCGCCGACGGCAGCTGGAAGCAGCTCTAAAGCGTCAGTTTCCGGGCACAGTTGCCGGCCCTTCGACGCCGGCCAGCTCGCGCACCTGCTGCACGATGTCGCGGTTGGAAAACGGCTTGGTGACGAAGGCGTCGGCGCCCAGCCGCATCGCCGTGTGGCGGTCCTTCTCCTGACCCTTGGCCGTCAGCACCAGCACCGGCAGGTGCTTCAGGCTGGCTTCGCTGCGCAGGCGCTTCAGCACCTCGAAGCCGTTGAGCGGCGGCAGCATGACATCGAGCACCAGAACATCGGGCGGCTCGCTCAGCAGGCGTTCGATCGCGGTTGCGCCGTCGAGGGCCGCGGCGACCTGCCAGCCCTCGCGGCTGAACACGAAGCTCAGGGACTCGACGATGTTGGGCTCGTCCTCGACGATACTGATCCGCATGACACTACCTGCATGAAAAGCTTTTCCCCTCGGTGCTGCGCGGTCCCTGTGGCCGGCGCGCTGTTCTTGTTGCTGCCTCAGGCTTCGCCCAAAGCCTGCTGCTTGATGATCACATCTTCCTGGCGCTGCGGGCAATCGCTGCGTGCGCAGAGCCTGCAGGTGGCGCCGACCCGGTCGGCGGGCGCGCCGGCCGAAAGATCGAGGCGGTCCGCATAGACGGTCTGGTCGGCGTAGAGGGCGTCGCAGGCCAGCATGATGGAGAGCAGCTGGCGCGGCTGGCCGTAGGCCGCGTCGCCCTTGACCACCGCCCGGGCGACGAAGAGGAAGCGCTCGCCGCTGGGAAACTCGGCGAGCTGGCGAACCACGGTGTCGGGCGCCTGGAAGGCCTGGTAGACCGCCCACAGCGGGCAGGCGCCACCGTAGCGCGGCAGCGGCAGATTGGGCAGCGGAAAGCGCTTGGTCACGAAGCCGGCCGGGTCGGAGCGCATGAAGGCGAAGGGAATGCCCTCGGCGCCGGGGCGCCGCAGGGTCACCAGGCGGTGGCAGACCTGTTCGACGCTGGCGCCGGTGTCGCGCCGCAGCAGGTCGATGTCGTAGCGCGCCCCTGCGGCGGCTTCCAGGAAAGCGTCATAAGGCATCAGAAGGGCGCCGGCGCCGTAGGACTGCAGGGCATTGGCCGCCCGCTCGTGTGCGGCCGGGGTGGTCAGCGCGCTGCTGCGGGCGATGATCGCCTCGATTTCGGCGTCGAAGGTGAGGCGGGCCAGCAGCCGGGCGACCGCGAAGCGGCGGGTCGGCGCGGGAGCGCTGTCCAGCAGCAGCAGGCGCTTGCCGTGGGCGCTGTAGCGCAGCGGGCTGCGCGGCGACAGCAGGCGTTCGTCCTGCCGGCCGGCGCGGCTGACGCGCAGGCCGTGGTCGCTCTCCAGGCGCTCCAGCATGCGGTCCTCCAGCTGGCGCGACGGCGCATCCAGGTCCCGGCGCAGGCCTTCGGCTGCGGCCTCCAATTCACTGAAGTAGTTGTGGTTTTCCAGAATGAAGTCGTCGACCTCCTCGGCCGGCGTGGTCGAGCGGGTGGCGGTGTGGGCTTCGTCGAAGAAGCTCGAGAGCCCCTGGGCGGCGCTCGACAGCCGGGCGCTCTCCTCGGAGAGGATGCGGTGGAAGCGGCGCTGCTGCTCCGGATCGACGTCCTCCACCGAGGTCAGGATTTCCGAGATCGATCGGATCGCCGAGATGTTGGTGAGGATGCGGTGGATCGCATCGCTGAGAAAGGGGTCCTGGTTCAGCCGGTCGGCCAGGGCATGCATGGCCTGGGAGCGGTCGAGAAAGGCGCGGTGCAGGGTGACCAGGGCCCGCGCCCAGTCCGGGTGGCGCCCGACAAGGTCGTCGATGCCGCGCGGATCGAGCCGGATCTGGTCGAACAGGGGCTCCGCCAGCACCTCGTTGAGGTCGCCGGCGAGGCGCCGCTCGGTGGCACCGTCGAGGGCGTCGAGGCCGACGCTGATCTCCTCGGCAACCTGCTGCAGCAGGCGTCCGCCGATGCTGCGTTTGTTGTGCTCGATGAGGTTCAGATAGGAGACCGAAATGCCGATGCGTCCGGCGAGCTCCGTCTGGGTCAGCCCCAGTTCCTTGCGCCTCTCGCGGATCCGCATGCCGATCAGGGGCGTGACCAAGCTCTAAGCCTCTCTTTTCGCGGTATCTTGTGCACCGCGGTGTAAACCTTTAACAGATACGACTTTGAGATGGCGTAGATTTTTACAGAAAATGCTATTTATTACAAGCATTTATTGTCCTCTTGACTGATCTCCGGTAGTTCTATTGACGGAATACGCGTGCTTCTGCCCCGCACGCCGCCGAGGGGGGACACCGTCGGCACCCACGAATAAGAACGAACTGGAGGAAAGCATGGTCAAGTTTCCCAATGGATTTTCGCGTCGCACGGTGCTGAAGGGCGGGGCCGCCCTCGGTGGCGCCGTCGCCGCGCCCACCTTCTTCATGCGCCACGCCTTCGGCGCCGACTTCCGCAACAATCCCGGTAACAGCGCGACCGTGCCCTTCGGGTTCAACGTGCCGCAGACCGGCGCCTATGCCGACGAGGGCGCCGACGAACTGCGCGCCTATCAGCTCGCCGTGAAGCACATCAACGGCGAGGGTGACGGCGGCATGCTGAACACCATGACGCCGAAGTCCCTGAAGGGGAACGGCGTGCTGGGCAAGAAGGTGACCTACGTCACCGGCGACACCCAGACCAAGTCCGACGCGGCGCGTGCCTCGGCCAAGCGCATGATCGAAAAGGACGGCGTCATCATGTTCTCCGGCGGCTCGTCCTCGGGCGTTGCCGTCGCGGTGCAGTCGCTGGCTCAGGAGATGGGCGTCGTCTTCATGTGCGGCCTGACCCATTCCAACGACACCACCGGCAAGGACAAGCGGCGCTACGGTTTCCGTCACTTCTTCAATGCTTACATGTCC
>DAIQBR010000185.1:0-7375 GCA_036781105.1 Kiloniellaceae bacterium | reverse complement strand
CGTCGCGGTGACGCCCTCGGCGGCCAGCGCGGTGCCCTCCAGGATGTCGGCGCGGCTCACCACCACGTTGTCCTTGGGGCTCAGCCGGATGGTGAGGCTGGCAGCGGGGGCCTGGTCTGGCATCTTCCTGGGTTCCTTGCCGGCGGCCGGGGAGGGCCGCCTGTCTGTCCTTTGTCGGCATTGAAACAGAAATGCCGCGGCTTTTCTAATGCCGCCTCCACAGCGCCGGCATGCGGGCGCTGAAGGCGGCTTGATCCGTCTCAATCCCAAGGGCGGTCCGGGCTTGCTATGCTGCGCACCATGAGTGAAGCAAAGCACATGCACGCCATGGTCCTGCGCGAGAAGGCGGCCGGCAGGGTCGAGGCCGCCAAGCTGCCGCGGCCCGAGCCGGGGCCGGGGCAGATTCGCCTGAAAGTGCGCGCCTGCGGGGTCTGCCGTACCGACCTGCACGTGGTCGACGGCGAACTGCCCGATCCGAAATTGCCCATCGTGCCGGGCCACGAGATCGTCGGCACGGTGGATGCCCTGGGGGCGGGCGTTGAGAGCTTCGCCCTTGGCCAGCGGGTCGGCGTGCCCTGGCTCGGGTTTTCCTGCGGGACCTGCAGCTACTGCACCTCGGGCCGTGAGAACCTCTGCGGGGCGGCGCGCTACACCGGCTACCAGATCGACGGCGGCTATGCCGACTACTGCCTGGCCGACGCGCGCTATGCCTTCGCGCTGCCGGAAGGCTACAGCGATTCCGAGGCGGCGCCGCTGCTCTGCGCCGGCCTGATCGGCCACCGCGCCTACCGCATGGCCGGCGAGGCGAGGCGCCTGGGCGTCTACGGCTTCGGCGCGGCGGCCCACATCATGATCCAGGTGGCGCTCTGGGAGGGCCGTGAGGTCTACGGCTTCACCCGGCCCGGCGACAAAGAGGCGCAGGATTTCGCCCGGCAACTCGGCGCCACCTGGGCCGGGGCCTCCGGCGAGGCGCCGCCCGAAGCGCTGGACGCCGCCATCCTCTTCGCCCCGGTCGGCGACCTGGTGCCGGAGGCGCTGAGGCAGACCGCGCGGGGCGGCACCGTGGTCTGTGCCGGCATCCACATGAGCGACATCCCGAGCTTTCCCTACCGGATTCTCTGGGAAGAGCGGGTGGTGCGCTCGGTCGCCAACCTGACCCGGCGCGACGCCGAGGAATTCCTCGCGCTGGCGCCCAAGGTGCCGGTGAAGACCCATACCCGGGACTATCCCCTGGCCGAGGCCAACCGCGCCCTGGACGACCTGCGCCGGGGCCGCCTGCAGGGGGCGGCGGTGCTGCGGCCCTGAAGCGCGGCTGGGCGGTGCCACGCTTGTCACCGCCCGGCCCGGCCAATTCGCTTGAAACGCCCCCCCGAACTGCCGATTTTTATGGTTAACGGGTGTTTTACCCTGTTGACGTCAGGATGCAGCCGGCGCCGCGATCCTTACGAAACTTAAGGGACTTGGGCGCTAGCCTTGCGACGGTATCTGCGGCCTGTCCTGCCCCCGGCGGGCCGCTGTGAACGATGGCCGAGCCAGGCCGGGCAGGGGGCTGAAGGCAGCGAGGGTGTCCATGACCCTGGGACCAATGAATGGAGGGCCGCCCGACCAGGATCCGCGCGCCAGCCAGGCCGGGGCGCATCCTTGGGAGCGCAGCTATCCGGCCGGCCTGAATTGGGCCGATCCGGTGCTGCGCGAGCCGCTGTTCCTCGCCCTCGACCGCGCCGTCGCCGACTACGGCCGGCGGCCCTGCCTGGACTTCCTCGGGCGCAGCTACAGCTATGCCGAGGTCGGCGAGCTGGTCGCCCGCGCCGCCAAGGGGCTGCAGGACATCGGCGTCGTCAAGGGCACGCGCATCGCGCTGTTCCTGCCCAACACGCCCTACTATGTCATCAGCTACTTCGCGGCGATGAAGCTGGGCGCCATCGTGGTGAACGTGAACCCGCTCTACGCCGAGGAAGAGGTCCACGAACTGCTGGCCGATTCCGGCGCCGAGTACGCCGTCACCCTGGACCTGAAGCTGCTGCTGCCCAAGCTGACCTCGGCGCTGCCACGCTGCGCCCTGAAGAAGATCGTCGTCGGCACCATGGGCGAGATCCTGCGCTTTCCCAAGCGCCAGCTCTTCGCCATCGCCAAGCGCGGCGAACTGGCCAAGGCGCCGTCCGACGACGCGCGTTACCTGAAGTTCTCGAAGCTGATCGACAACGACGGCGACTTCAGCCCGGCCGCCGTCGGCGTCGACGACGTGGCGGTGCTGCAGTACACCGGCGGCACCACCGGGCTGCCCAAGGGCGCCATGCTGACGCACGGCTCGATCTGCGCCAACGTCAGCCAGCTGCATACCTGGTTCATCGGCGTGAAGCCGGGCGAGCAGCGGGTGCTGGCCGTGCTGCCGCTGTTCCACGTTTTCGCCATGACGGTGAACATGCACCTGGGCATCCGCATCGCCGCCGAGATCATCCTGCTGCCGCGCTTCGAGATCGAGAATCTTTTGAAGACCATCGCGCGCTGCCGGCCGACCTTCTTCCCCGGCGTGCCGACCCTGTTCAACGCCCTGCTGCACTACCCGAAGCTGGAGCGCTATGACCTGTCCTGCATCGAGACCTGCATCTCCGGCGGCGCCGCGCTGCCGCAGCCGGTGCGCGAGGCCTTCGAGAACCTGACCGGCGGCGCCTCTTCGAGGGCTATGGGCTCTCCGAAGCCTCGCCGGTGGCGACCTGCAATCCGATCACCGGGCAGTCCAAGGCCAACTCCATCGGCCTGCCGCTGCCGGGCACCGAGATCTCCATCCGCTCGCTGGATGACCGCGACGTGACGGTGGCGCCGGGCGAGAAGGGGGAGATCTGCCTGCGCGGCCCGCAGATCATGGCCGGCTACTGGCAGCGCCCGGCGGAGACCGCCGCGACCCTGCGCCACGGCTGGCTGCATACCGGCGACGTCGGCACCATGGACGAGGACGGCTACAGCTACCTGGTCGACCGCCTGAAAGAGGTCATCATCTCCGGCGGCTACAAGGTCTATCCGCGCCACGTCGAGGACGCCATCCACCGCCACCCCGCGGTGGCCGAGGTGACGGTCTGCGGCGTGCCCGACGCCTACCGCGGCGAAGTGCCGAAGGCCTTCGTGCGCCTGAAGGAGGGCGAGAGCCTGACGCCGGAGGACCTGCGCGCCTTCCTGGCCGACAAGATCTCGCCGATGGAAATGCCGCGCCAGGTGGAATTCCGCGACGCGCTGCCGAAGACCATAATCGGCAAGCTGTCGAAGAAAGAACTGATCGCCGAGGAGCTTGCGCGCCACGCGGCGGAAAACCGGAACATGGGAATGCAGGACGGCGGGGCGCCGCGCCTGGAAGAGACGAAAGGTCTTGGATGATGGAAAAGAACGTTGTGATCGCCGGCTACGTCCGCTCGCCCTTCACCTTCGCCCACAAGGGCGAGATGGTGAAGCTGCGGCCCGACGAGATGGCCGCCCAGGTGGTGCGCGGCCTGCTGGCGCGCACCGACATCGATCCCAAGGAGATCGAGGACCTCATCGTCGGCTGCGCCTTCCCGGAAGGTGAGCAGGGCCTCAACGTCGCCCGCCTCATCGGCTTCCTGGCCGAGCTGCCGCTGGGCGTCGCCGGCACCACGGTGAACCGCTTCTGCGGCTCCTCCATGCAGGCCATCCACATGGCGGCCGGCGCCATCCAGCTGAACGCCGGCGAGGCTTTCATCTGCGCCGGCATCGAATCCATGAGCCGCGTGCCCATGGCCGGTTTCAACCCGCTGCTGCACCCCGGCCTCGCCGAGAGCTTCCCCGCCGCCTACATCTCCATGGGCGAGACGGCGGAGAACGTCGCGCGGCGCCACCAGATCACCCGCCAGCGCCAGGAGGAACTCGCCGTGCTCAGCCACCGCAGGGCCGCCGTGGCGCGCAATGAAGGCAAGCTGAAGGACGAGATCGTCGCCGTCAGCGTGAACGGCGCCGAGGTGACGGCCGACGGCTGCATCCGCCCGGACACCTCGCTGGACGCCCTGGCCGAGCTGAAGCCGGCCTTCGCGACCGACGGCAGCGTGACCGCGGCGACCGCCTCGCCGCTCACCGACGGCGCTTCTGCGGTGCTGGTGACCTCGGAGGACTACGCCAAGGCGCACGGCCTGAAGGTGCTGGCCAAGCTGAAGTCCATCGCGGTGGCCGGCTGCGATCCGGAGGTCATGGGCATCGGCCCGGTGGCCGCCACCCAGAAGGCGCTGACGCGCGCCGGCCTGGCCGTGAAGGACCTCGACATCATCGAACTGAACGAGGCCTTCGCCGCCCAGGCGCTGGCCTGCGCCGACGAACTGGGTCTCGACCTGGAGAAGACCAACATCGACGGCGGCGCCATCGCGCTGGGCCATCCGCTGGGCGCCACCGGCGCGCGCATCACCGGCAAGGCGGCCGCCCTGCTGCAGCGCGAGGGCAAGGAGTTCGCCCTGGCGACCCAGTGCATCGGCGGCGGCCAGGGCATCGCCACCGTCCTGGAGGCCGCATAAATGGCCATTCAACAGGCCGCGGTGATCGGCGCCGGCGTCATGGGCGCCGGCATCGCCGCGCATCTCGCCAATGCCGGCGTGCCGGTGCTGCTGCTCGACATCGTGCCGCCCAATGCGAAAGGGGGGAGCGATGACCGCAGCGCGCTGGCGAGGGGCGCCATCGCCAAGATGCTGAAGGCCGACCCCGCCCCCTTCATGTGGAAGCGCGCGGCGGCGCTGGTGACGCCGGGCAACCTGGAAGACGACTTCGACAAGCTGGCCGACTGCGACTGGATCGTCGAGGCGGTGCTGGAAGACCCCGAGGTGAAGCGCGATCTCTACCGGCGGCTGGAGAAGGTGCGCAAGGAGGGCTCCATCGTCTCCTCCAACACCTCGACGCTGCCGCTGAAGCTGCTGACCGAGGGCCTGCCCGCGCGCTTTGCCGCCGACTTCATGATCACCCACTTCTTCAATCCGCCGCGCTACATGCCGCTCTTAGAACTGGTCGCCGGCGAGAAGACGCGCGCCGAAGCGGTGAAGGAACTCACTGAGTTCGGCGACCGCGTGCTGGGCAAGGGCATCGTGCACTGCCACGACACGCCGGGCTTCGTCGCCAACCGCATCGGCACCTTCTGGCTGCAGTGCGCGGTGGTGGAGACCCGCGAGCGCGGCCTGACCATTGAGGAGGCCGACGCCGTCATGGGCCGGCCGCTGGGCATTCCCAAGACCGGCGTCTTCGCGCTGCTCGACCTGGTCGGCCTGGATCTCATGCCGAAGGTCGACGCCTCGCTGGCGGCGACCCTGCCGAAGGACGATCCCTACCAGGGCCTGCGCCGGCCCTTTCCGCTGCTCGAGAAAATGATCTCCGAGGGTTATACCGGCCGCAAGGGCAAGGGTGGCTTCTACCGCCTGAACAAGGCGAACGGTGCCCGCGTGAAGGAAGCCGTCGACCTGGAGAGCGGCGACTACGCCGCGGCGGCCCGGCCCTCGCTGGCCAGCGTCTCGGCGGCGCGGCGCGGCGGCGCCAGGGCGCTGGTGGCGCACACCGACAAGGGCGGTGCTTTCGCCTGGGCGGTGATGTCGCAGACGCTGACCTATGCCGCTTCGCTGGTGCCGGAGATCGTCGACGACATCCCCTCGGTCGATCGCGCGATGCGCATGGGCTACAACTGGAAATTCGGCCCCTTCGAACTGCTCGACAAGCTGGGCGCCAAGGAGGTGGCCGCGCGCCTGACGGAAGAGGGCCGCGCGGTGCCGCCGCTGCTGGAGAAGGCGGCCGCGGCCGAGGGCTTCTACCGGGTGAAGGACGGCCGCCAGCAATACCTCACCGTGAAGGGTGACTACGCCGACGTGCAGCGCGGCGAGGGCGTGCTGCTGCTCTCCGACGTGAAGCTGCGGGAAAAGCCGCTGGCGAAGAACGGCTCGGCCTCGCTGTGGGACATCGGCGACGGCGTGGTCTGCCTGGAAGTGCACACCAAGATGAACACCATGGACCCCGAGGTGTTCAAGATCATGGCCAAGGCGGTCGAGATCGTGCCGAAGCAGCACAAGGCCCTGGTGGTCTACAACGAGGGCTCGCACTTCTCCGCCGGCGCCAACCTGGGCCTCGCCATGTTCGCCGCCAACGTCGGCGCCTGGCCGATGATCGAGGAGATGGTGGCCGAGGGCCAGAAGGTCTACACGGCGCTGAAGCGCGCGCCCTTCCCGGTGGTCGCCGCGCCTTCCGGGCTGGCGTTGGGCGGCGGCTGCGAGATCCTGCTCGCCGCCGACGCGGTGCAGGCGCACGCCGAGAGCTACATCGGCCTGGTCGAGGTCGGCGTCGGCGTGGTGCCGGCCTGGGGCGGCTGCAAGGAACTGCTCGGCCGCTTCGCGCGCGATCCGAAACGGCCCAAGGGGCCGATGCCGCCGGTGGCCGCGGCCTTCGAGACCATCGGCCTCGCCAAGATCGCCAAGTCGGCCTACGAGGCCAAGGAGATCGGCTACCTGCGCGGCTCCGACCACGTGACCTTCAACCGCGAACGTCTGCTGGCCGACGCCAAGGCCAAGGCGCTGTCGCTGGTCGAGGGCTACAAGGCGCCCGAGCCCGTCGATCTCTTCCTGCCCGGCCCCTCCGGCAAGGCCTCCCTGGCCTTCGCGCTGCGCGACCTGGTCGCCAAGGGCCAGGCCACCGAGCACGACACCGTGGTGGCGACGGAACTGGCCGAGGTGCTGACCGGCGGCGCCAAGGCCGACTTCACCGAAGCCATGAGCGAGGATGCGATTCTGAAAATGGAACGCGCCGCCTTCATGCGCCTGGTCAAGACACCCGGCACCCTGGCGCGGGTCGAGCACATGCTCGAGACCGGCAAGCCGCTTAGAAATTGATGGATTTCAGATCATGGTGACTTATGCCGCGCCGCTGGACGACATCCGCTTCCTGCTCTACGACCTGCTCGAGTACGAGAGCAAGGTGGCGGGCCTGCCCGGCTACGAGGAGGCCAACCGCGAGCTGGTCGATGCCGTGCTGGAGGAGGGCGCCAAGTTCTGCCAGAACGAACTGCTGCCGCTGAACCGCGCCGGCGACGAGGCGGGCTGCAGCTTCGAGAACGGCGTGGTGCGCACGCCCGAGGGCTTCAAGGCGCTCTACGAGACCTTCTGCGAGGCCGGCTGGAACGGCCTGTCGCTGAACCCCGAGTACGGCGGCCAGGGCCTGCCCAAGACCCTGCAGTTCGTCATGACCGAGCTGATCTGCTCGACCAACCTTTCCTTCGGCATGTACCCGGGCCTGACCCACGGCGCCTGCAACGCGCTGGAGCTGCACGGCTCCGACGACCAGAAGCAGATCTTTCTGCCGAACATGATCCACGGCCGCTGGACCGGCACCATGTGCCTCACCGAGCCGCACTGCG
>DAIQBR010000184.1:0-7384 GCA_036781105.1 Kiloniellaceae bacterium | reverse complement strand
GCCTGACCGAGACGAAGGGCAGGTAGGCCAGCGAGGCGCCGCCGGCGTGGGCGTCGTGGTAGAAGTCGGCCAGCGGCAGCAAGACGGAACTCACGTAGTGGGCGATGGCCGCCGTCGGCCCGGCGAAGGGCTCGCCGGGGTAGGCGCGGTTCAGGTTGCCGCCGTCCTCCGGCGAGACGCGGCTGCCGGCGCGCACCGCCGGCGCGTTCAGGTGCGGCAGCACGATCAGGCGCCCGCGCAGCGCGCCCGGATCGATGGATTGCAGCAGGCGGCGGAAGGCGACCGGCCCCTCGTACTCGTCGCCGTGGGTGCCGCCGGTCAGCAGCAGCGTCGGGCCGGCTGCGCCCTTCACCACCGCCAGCGGAATGGCGATGTTGCCGTAGGCCGAGCGGTGCACCGAATGGGGCAGCCAGAGGTCGCCGGTCTGCTTGCCCGGCCGCTCGTAGTCGACCGTCGTCCAGAGGGAAGTGCTCACGAAATCTCCTGCAACAGCGCGGGCCCAAAAATTACCGGCTCAATCTACGGCCTTTCCGCGCCGCCGTGCAGCGGTTTCGGCGGGCGGCGGTGGCAATTGGCGCCGAAGTCTTCTATGACATCTGCCGGGGCGTTTCCTTTCCGGAGGAGCGCTCCCAAAGAGAACCAGCCCGGGGAGACTCACAATGCCGGCCAGCGCGGCGCCCTACAGAGGCGTATTCCCCGTCGTCCCGACGCCGTTCAACGCCGACGGCTCGCTCGACCTGGAGGGGCAGAAGCGCGTGCTGGACTGCATGATCGACCAGCAGGCCGACGGGCTCTGCATCCTCGCCAACTACTCCGAGCAGTTCCTGCTGTCGGACGACGAGCGCGCGACGCTCACCCGGCTCTGCCTGGAGCACGTCGCCGGGCGCCTGCCGGTCATCGTCACCTGCTCGCATTTCTCGACCGCCATCGTCGCGGCGCGCTGCCGCGAGGCGGCGGAACTCGGCGCGGCCATGATCATGCTGATGCCGCCCTACCACGGCGCCACCCTGCAGGGCGACGAGGCCGGCACCTTCGCGCAGTTCGCCGCCGCCGCCCAGGCGGGCGGCCTGCCCATCATGGTGCAGGACGCGCCGCTCTCGGGCGTGCAGCTTTCGGTGCCCTTCCTGGTCCGCCTGGCGCGGGAGATCCCGGAAGTCGGCTACTTCAAGATCGAGACGCCCATGGCGGCGGCCAAGCTGCGCGCCCTCATCGCCGCCGGCGGCGAGGCCATCGCCGGCCCCTTCGACGGCGAGGAATCCATCACCCTCATGGCCGACCTCAACGCCGGCGCCAGCGGCACCATGTGCTCGGCCCTGCTGCCGGACCTGATCAAGCCGGTGGTCCAGGCCCACGCCGCCGGCGACCGCCACGGCGCCGCGGCGCGCTACGCCGCCATCCTGCCGCTGATCAATTTCGAGAACCGCCAGTGCGGTCTGCGCGCCTGCAAGGCGGTGATGATGGAGGGCGGCGTGATCAGGAGCGACCACGTGCGCCACCCGCTGCCGCCGCTGCACCCCGACACCCGCCGCGAACTCCTCGAGCTCGCCGCCGAGCGCAGTCCGCTGGCCCTCACCTGGGGGCGGTGACCTGGGCCTCTGCGGCGCCCAGGCAGGAAGGCGCAGGCTACCGCCGCGCGCCCGCTACTGCTGCTCTTTCTCCGGCGATTGGTCGTCATCGGTGGCTGTCCGTCTCGAGATGGAGCCGATCCAGCGCTGCCGCAGAAAATACAGCACCAAGAGAGCTGCCGAGATTGCCATAACGGCGAGGGCAAAGGGGTAGCCGTAACGCCAGCCGAGCTCCGGCATGTTCCAGGGCGATACCGAACGGTCGAAGTTCATGCCGTAGAGGCTGGCGATGAAGCTCAGCGGCATGAAGATCGTCGCGATGATCGTCAACACCTTCATGATGTCGTTCAGCCGTGTGCTCATGCTCGAAAGATAGACGTCGACCAGGCCCGACGCGACCTCGCGGTAGGTCTCGACGATGTCCATGAGCTGGATGGCATGGTCATAGCTGTCCCGGAGGTAGACCCGGGTTTGGTCGGTCATCAACGCGGTTTCATCGCGGATCAGCGCGTTGATCATCTCGCGGTGCGGCCAGATGGCACGACGCAGCACCAAGAGTTCGCGCTTCATGGCATGGACCCTTCCGACGAGTTCAGGGCCGGGCCGTGACACCACGGCATCCTCGAGATTTTCCAACCTCTCGCCGCAGTCCTCGAGGACCGGAAAGTAGGCGTCGATGACAGCATCGATCAGCGCATAGGCAAGATAATCCGATCCGGCTTGACGGATGCGCCCTTTGTGACGCCGCAGCCGCTCGCGAACCAGATCGAAGCAGTCGCCGGGCCGCTCCTGAAAAGTGAGTACGAAATCCTTGCTGACAAACATGGAAACCTGCTCGGTTTCCAGCTGATTTCCGGGAACGACCATGCGGGTCACGATGAAGACGTGGCCCTCGTAGTCATCAGCCTTGGGCCGCTGGTGAACGTTGACGACATCTTCCAAGGCCAGATTATGAAGGTTGAAGATTTCGCCCAAGCGGCGGATCAGCTCGATGTCGGCCAAACCGTCGACGTTTATCCAGAGGATGGGCACGGTTCCCCTGATCGCTTGGATATCCGCGACGGAGAGGTCCCGGCGTTCGATAATGTCCTCGTCGCCATAGCCGATCAGACTGACCGAAGGGCCGACCGCCCTCGGGTCGGCGATCAGCGTGCCGGGGGACGATCCGGGGGGCGTGCGGCGCTTGGTCTGGAAATTGCGTTTCGGTCGAGCCATCAGGGTAGAATCCCGTCACACCATCTTGAATTCGGTTTCGAGCCGGCGCAGCGGCTGGGGCCACCGGCGAAGATATCTTGTCATGCCGTTTGCCGTAGCCGCATTGCTTCACCCGCTACGCAATACAGCCGTCCTCCGTTCAGTCCACCCGGCGCAGCTTGCTCAGCGACCAGCACAGCGCCGCCTTGGGGTCGTCGGGCAGGTCCCAGAACAGCTCGCAGAGGCGTTCGCGGCGGTGCGGGCGCCCGGTCGCGGCGAGGAAGCCCAGCAGGGCGCGCGCCTTTTTCGAGGCGGGCAGCGGCAGCTCCGCCTCCGGCGCGCTGACCCGCAGCTCGCCCAACAGCGAGACCCGGAGCTTCCGGGGTCGGTTTCCGGCGGAATCCTGGGGCACGCGCGACTCCGGAAGGGGCGAAATACAACGCTTCGGTGGCAGCGATACTACCGGCAATACAACGCTGGCGACAACGCCGGCCCGCCAGGGTCGGCCTCACCGGCACGGCCCCGCCAACCGCCAGCCGCCAACCGCCCACCGCCAGCCGCCCCGGCCGAATGGCCGCTCCGCTCTCCCGGCCGGCCGGCCCGCGGGCCGGCGGCCTTGCCTCCTTTTCGGACCGCCGCGAGACCATGAACGAACGCCTGGTAAACAAGTAATTCGGTGCCTGCACCGGCGCCGGCAGCGACCGGATCAAGCTGCTGCCGTTTTTCTGGATGAAGTCGCCTCCGGCACCGGCAGCACCCGAAAGGTTGAACCTGTCGCCGCCCGGCTGCGCGTATCTCCTGCGGCAAGCGGTGAGAGAGAAGGCTTTCAGATAAAGCTCACCAGGCGAACCCGAAACGGCGTTCGGATCGTCGGCGTGATCGCAAGCGACCACGCCCGCCACCCCCTGCCGCCGCTCCACCCGGATATCCGCCGCGAACTGCTGGAACTCGCGGCGGAGCGCCAGCCGCTGGCGCTGACCTGAGGGCGGTGAGGGGGGCGGCGATGACCAATGGGGTTACAAGAAGCGCTGAGAGGGCCGTCGTCCTGCACTCTGGGTTTCTCTTCTTGAGTACACTTCAAGGCCAAGAGCGACCTTTCTCGCGACCGACATTCAATGTCCGTTTGGTGCCAGGGGGCGATGTGTGAGAAAGTTTCCAGCACAATTGCTTGTCAGGAGCGTTTCCCACTAGCGTGCTGTCCATGCTCGCAGGTGGTTGAACTGGGGAGGGGCGGGCTCCTCTCCAGCCGAGGAGCCGCCGCCAATACTCACTCGAGTGGCCGCTTGCGGCCCGTAATCATGGCCCGCACTAGATTCTCCCGGTGCGCCAAGCTGGAGACCGCGACGCCGGCCACGTGCAGTCCGACCAGCAGGAACACCGCGTTGGCCATCACCTCGTGCATCTCCTCGACCCAGTGCGCGTCGTGGAAAGCGTCGGTTGTCATCGCGAAGCCGCTGCCGGCCGTTGTGGTCAGAGCGACCAGCAAGGCGATCACCATGGCACCTCCGGCGGGGTTGTGACCGAGATAGCGCTTGGCTCGCAGCCGTGCCGTGTCGGCGAGATAGCCGATGACATGCGATGGCCGGTAAACGAAATCGCTGAAGCGCGCGTGGATGCTGCCGACGAAGCCCCAGACGATGCGGACGCCAAGCAGGGCCATGATGACGTAGCCTGTCGCCTCGTGCAGCCGTTCGAGTTCATCGCCGGTAAGCCAGGCGACGGCAAAGGCCACGACAAGGCTCCAGTGAAAGGCCCGCACCAGCGGGTCCCACACAGGCACCGTTGCGGCTTCGACCGCCTCCGCCGGCGACATTTCACCGCCGGCGGAGATCTTCTCATCGAAGGTGGACATCAGTCGTCGCGCTCCTGCTTCAGGATCTCGCCGGTGACCGGATGGGCGTCGATCTCCATGCGCCGGCCGTCCTTGTCGACCGCCTCGATCTCGTAACGGCCTTTCTCGGTCTCGACGCTGCGCACGTCGTAGCCCTGGGCGGCAAAGTGCTCGGCGATCTGCGCGACGCTCATCCACTGATCGCGCGGAACGTCGACGCGCGGGGTGCGGCTCTCAGCGAGGGCGCCACCGGCGGCGGCAAGGGTGGCCAGGGCCAGGGCGGGGGCGAGTAGGAATCGGGACATGGTATCTCTCCTTGCTGATGGGAACGGGGCCGCAGCCCCGAGCAGTGGGTCGAACCTTGCCAGACCGGCCCTGATGGGCTCCTGATGATCCATGTCAGGGAGCTGTCAGCTTCTTTGCGCTACGCCTTCAGGCATGAAACGCATGTTTAATCGCCGGACCACCCTCCTGCTCGCCCTCGCGCTCATCGGCGCGGCGGGTGGGCTCGCCCGGGCCGACGATAGCGACGACGACCACAACGGCAGGGACCGCCACGGCCGCGACCACGAGCGGGCCCGCCGCGCCCTGGAGGAAGGCCGCGCCCGGCCGCTCGCCGAGATTCTCGAGGCGGTGCGCGGCCGGCTCGACGGCGAGGTCATCGGCGTGGAGTTCGACCGCGAAGACGGCCGCTACGTCTACGAGTTCAAGGTGGTCGGTTCGGACGGCCGGCTGCGCGAGGTCCACATCGACGCGCTGAGCGCCGAGATCCTGAAGGTCGAGGACGACTGAATGCGGATCCTTCTCGTCGAGGATGAGCCGCGCATCGCGGCCGATGTCGCCGCTGCGCTGAGTGCCGCCGGCTACCTGGTGGACACGGTCGGCGACGGCGAGGCGGCGTGGTTCAAGGGCGATACCGAGGACTACGATCTGGCGGTGCTGGACCTCGGCCTGCCGAAGATGGACGGCCTTGCCGTGCTCAAGCGCTGGCGGGCGGCGGAGCGGGCGATGCCGGTGCTGGTCCTGACCGCGCGGGGCAGCTGGCCGGAGCGCGTCGAGGGCATCGATGCCGGTGCCGACGACTACCTGCCGAAGCCCTTCCACATGGAAGAGCTGCTGGCCCGCGTGCGCGCCCTCATCCGGCGCACCGCCGGCCATGGTACCGCCCTCCTCGAGGCCGGCGCGCTCAGCCTCGACACCCGGCAAATGCGCGTGACGCTCAATGGCGTGCCCCTGTCCCTGTCGCCGCTCGAATACCGTCTCGTCGCCTACCTGCTGCACCACAAGGGGCGGGTGGTGCCGGCCACGGAGCTGCTGGAGCATCTCTACGGCGACGACGACGCGCGCGAGGCCAATGCGCTGGAGGCGGTGGTGACACGCCTGCGCCGCAAGCTCGGTCCCGATGTCATCGAGACCCGCCGCGGCTTCGGCTATCTCATCGCCGCCGGGGAACCATGACGCGCGGCTCCTTGCGTCTGCGCCTGCTGCTCGCCGCAGCGCTTTCCGTGCTCGCCGCGCTGGCGCTCTCCGCCTTCGGCCTGACCCTGCTGTTCGAGCGCCACGTCGAGCGGCGCGTAGATGCCGAACTCGGCGTCTTCCTTGACCAGATTGTCGCCGGGCTCGACCGGGCGGCCGACGGCAGCTTGGCTTTGACGCAGGAGTTGGCGGACCCGCGATTCGAGGAGCCGCTGTCGGGCCTCTACTGGCAGGGCCGGGGCGGCGACGCCGTGCTCGCCTCGCGCTCGCTGTGGGATGCGACCCTCGTGCTGCCGCAGGACGAACTGCCGGACAAGGCCGTGCATCGCCACCTTGTTCCGGGACCGGGCAAAGCTACGCTGATCGTGCTGGAGCGCAGCGTCACGCTGCCCGGCCGGCTCGGCGGTGGCATCCTGCGCGCCGCCGTGGCGGTCGACGCGGCCGAGACCGCGTCGGCGACGCGCGCCTTCGCCGTCGACCTGCTGCCCTACATCGGCGTGCTGGCGGTCTTCCTGATCGCAGCCGCCTACGCGCAGGTGGCGGTGGGACTGCAGCCCCTCGCGGCGGTGCACCGGCGCCTCGCCGACATCCGCGGCGGCAGGCAGCGCCGGCTGGGCCAGGCCTTTCCCGATGAGATCCAGCCTCTGGCGGGTGAGGTGGATGCCCTGCTCGACGCCCGCGAGCGGCAGGCCGAGAAAGCGCGGGCAAGAGCCGGCGACCTCGCCCACGGTTTCAAGACGCCGCTGCAGGTGCTGGCGGGCAGCGTCGATCGCTTGCGGGCCAAGGGCGAGGAAGACGTCGCGCAGGAAATCGCGCTGGTTGCCGACACCATGCGGCGTCATGTGGAGCGCGAGCTCGCGCGCGCGCGCATGGCGGCGGCCGCACCGGACGCGACGTCCGCCGTGGGCCTGGTCGTGGCGCGTCTCATCGCCGTGCTCAGGCGCACGCCTGCCGGCAGCCGGCTCGACTGGGTCGTGGAGATCCCCGCCGGGACGCTGGCGCGGATCGACGCCGATGATCTCGCGGAGGCGCTCGGTAATCTCATCGAGAACGCCGCGCGCCATGCGCGTCGCCGGGTCGCGATACGGGCGCGGGAAAAGGCGGGGCTGATCGTCGTCACCGTGGCTGACGACGGCGGCGGCATCCCGCCGCAGCGCCTCGACGAGGTCCTGCGGCGCGGCGGCCGGCTCGACAATCTCGGCAGCGGCGCCGGCCTCGGCCTCGCCATCGTGCAGGACGTTGCCGAGGCCTGGGGCGGTCAGCTCCGGCTGCGCAACGGCGCAGCCGGGCTGGAGGCCGAGTTCGGCGTGCCGGCCGC
>DAIQBR010000183.1:2349-7385 GCA_036781105.1 Kiloniellaceae bacterium | reverse complement strand
GCATCAGCCGGGAGTAGTGGATTTCCTGGACTTCCACCTCGCCGGCTGGCACTGGCCGGCCTTCAACGTCGCCGACAGCGCCATCGTCTGCGGCGTGGTCCTGCTGATAGCCGATGGGTTGTTCCAGCCGGGCAGGAGGGGTAATAAGGGGGCGGGGATAGGGAGGTAGTCGAGAATGGACCGGAACATGACATTGCGACTTCTCGTGGTCGCCGGCCTGGCGCTGGCGGCTTCAGCCTGTAGCACGGGGTTCCGCGACGAGCTTGGCCTCACCAAGCAGTCGCCGGACGAATTCCGCGTGGTCTCGCGCGCGCCGCTGACCCTGCCGCCGGACTACAATCTGCGCCCGCCCGAGCCCGGCGCGCCGCGCCCGCAGGTCGGCACCTCGGCGCAGCAGGCCGAGCGCGCGGTTTTCGCCAACACCCAGTCGGGTGCGGTGCAGCAGGCCGCGGTGCCGCGCACCGCCGGCGAGCAGGCCCTGCTGCAGGCCGCCGGGGCGCCCCAGGCGGACCCCAACATTCGCCTGATCGTTGATCGCGAAACCAAGCAGATCAACGCCGAGTCCGACCGTTTCGTCGACGTCCTGGTGTTCTGGAACACCCAGCCGCCGGCCGGCACCATCGTCGATCCGGTGGCCGAGACCCGGCGCCTGCAGGAGAACGCGGCGCTCGGCCAGGCCCCGACCACCGGCCCGACGCCGCAGATCGAGCGCCGCCGCAAGGCACCGCTGGAAGGCATCTTCTAGGTCCGCCTGGCGACCGGATTTCTCGGCAGATTCCGGGCGGCGCTGACCGCTCGTTAACGATTATTCACCATAATGCGACCGGGCACCCGCTTGCGGGGGCCCGGTTTCGTGCCATATTGATGCTTCATAGAATCATTCAAAGGCGTCAGCAGTTTGTCCCGGTAAAGCTACGGGCCCTGCCGATCCGACCCCTGTGATGCCCGAGGGAGGTTTCCGAGACATGGCAGTTTTCCGCCGCCCCGCCCCGCTTCGTCCCGCGCTCCTTGGGGCCATGCTGGCGGTTTTCGCCGGTTTCCTGGCGGCGCCCTCCGCGCCGGCCCTGGCCAAGGTCTTCGACCCGGTCAGCTATACGCTGGACAACGGCCTGCAGGTCGTCGTTGTGGTCAACCGCCGTGCGCCCATCGTGCACCACTCGGTGTGGTATCGCGTCGGCGCCGCCGACGAGCAGGCCGGCGAGTCGGGCCTCGCGCACTTCCTGGAACATCTCATGTTCAAGGGCACGGAGAACCTGGCGCCCGGCGAGTTCTCGGAGATCATCGCCGCCAACGGCGGGCGTGAGAACGCCTTCACCTCCTGGGACTACACGGGCTACTACCAGACGGTCGCCGCCGACCGCCTGGAAATCATGATGAAGAACGAGGCCGACCGCATGGCCGGCCTGCGGCTGGTCGACGAGGTGGTGCTGCCGGAGCGCGACGTGGTGCGCGAGGAGCGGCGCAGCCGCATCGACAACGAGCCGGCCGGCCAGTTGGGCGAACTGAGCCGCGCGGTGCAGTTCCTCAACCATCCCTACCGCATTCCGATCATCGGCTGGGACCACGAGATCGAGCAGCTCAGCACCCAGGCGGCCGTCGATTTTTATGACAAGTGGTACTCACCCAACAACGCGGTGCTCATCGTCACCGGCGACGTCGATCCGGAGACGGTGCGCGATCTTGCCGAGAAGTACTACGGCGTGATCCCGGCCAAGGACATCCCTGAGCGCCGGCGCGTCGTCGAGCCGCCGCAGAACGGGCCGCGCGAGGTGCGTCTGACCAGCCCGCGGGTGCGCCAGCCGCAGGTCTCCATCAGCTACCTGGCGCCGAGCTACCGCCAGACCGCCGAGGCCGGCAATCCCGGTGAGGCCTATGCGCTGCAGGTCGCTTCCGAGATCATCGGCGGCGGCGCAACGGCGCGGCTCTACAGCCGCCTGGTGGTGGAGCAGGGCATCGCCGGCGGGGCCGGGGCCGGCTACAGCCCGACCAACTACGACTACTCGACCTTCGAGTTCTACGTGGCGCCGCGGCCCGGCCAGGAGTACGCACCGGCCGAGGCGGCGCTGCGCAAGGAGATCGCCGCGCTGCTGGAACAGGGCGTCAGCGAGGAAGAGGTCGCCGCCGCCAAGAAGCGCCTGGTCGCCGGTGCGGTCTTCGCCCGCGACCAACTCAGCACCGCGCCGCGGGTGATCGGCGCGGCGCTGACCAGCGGCGTCAGCCTGGAGCAGGTCGAGGCCTGGCCCGACAACATCGCCGAGGTAACTGCCGAGCAGGTGAACGCCGCGCTGAAGAAGGTGCTGGACGAGAACCAGTCGGTGACCAGTTATCTGCTGCCGGATCCGACGAGCTGACGCGGGCCGCGATTCCGAGCCCGATCCCGACGACCCATCGACCGGACGCTCCAACGAGAGGACAAATCTTGGATAAGCCCTTCGCGCCCCGCCGG
Source organism: Kiloniellaceae bacterium (assembly GCA_036781105.1). Classification (GTDB taxonomy): domain Bacteria; phylum Pseudomonadota; class Alphaproteobacteria; order Kiloniellales; family Kiloniellaceae; genus Pelagibius. The sequence continues at coordinate 4,939 of DAIQBR010000183.1, read as the reverse complement.
GCGATGATCGCTTCCAGCAACGCCCCGACCGCTGCCGCATCGTTGCGGCGGCCGGCCCTGCCGGTGCTGCTGACCGCCGGCCTGCTGGCGCTTGCCGTCGTGTTCACCGCGCTGCAGGCGCGCGCCGCCGTCGAGGTGCAGCGGGTGGTGAGTCCCGGTGGCATCGAGGCCTGGCTGGTCGAGGACCACACCAACCCGATCCTCGCGCTGGAACTCGCCTTCCGCGGCGGCGCCGCGCTCGACCCGGAGGGCAAGACCGGCCTCGCCAACTTCGTCGCCAGCACCATCGACGAAGGCGCCGGCCCGCTCGACTCTCAGAGCTTCCAGGGCGAGCTCGACAACCTCTCCATCTCGCTGCGCTTCGATGCCGGCCTCGACGGCTTCAACGGCTCGCTGGAGACACTGACCGAAAACCGCGCGCGCGCCTTCGAGCTGCTGCGCCTGGCGCTCACCGAGCCGCGCTTCGACGACGAACCGGTCGAGCGCATCCGCAGCCAGCTCATCGCGCGGCTGTCGCGCGAGTCCGAGGATCCCGACTACATCGCCAGCCGCGTGCTGCGCCGCCTCATGTTCGGCGAGCACCCCTACGCAAGGCCGACCCGCGGCACCGAAGCCTCGATCGCCCGCATCACCGCCGAGGACCTGCGCGGCTTCGTGCAGCAGCGCTTCGGCCGTGACCAGCTCTTCATCGGCGTGGTCGGCGACATCACGCCCGAAGAGCTCGGCAAGGCGCTGGATGAAACCTTCCTCGCGCTGCCGGAAAAGGCGGCACCCTTCGAGGTGGCGCCGGCGACGGTGGCCAACGGCGGCGAGACCGCGATCATCGCCAAGCCGATCCCGCAGTCGGTGGTGGTCCTGGGCCAGGAAGGCATCGACCGCGACGACCCGGACTACTACGCGGCCTACGTGGTGAACTATATCCTGGGCGGCGGCGGCTTCTCCTCGCGCCTGGTGGAGGAGGTGCGCGAGAAGCGCGGCCTCGCCTATTCGGTCTACTCCTACCTCGCGCCCTTCGACCACGGCTCCATGATCGCCGGCGGCACGGCGACGCAGAACGCGCGCGTCGGCGAGTCCCTCGACCTCATCCGCCAGGAGTGGCGGCGCATGGCCGAGGCCGGCCCGACGGCGGAGGAACTGGAGGCCGCCAAGCGCTACCTCACCGGTTCCTTCCCGCTGCGCTTCTCCAGCTCCGACAACATCGCCGGCATGCTGGTCGGCATGCAGACCGAAGATCTCGGCATCGACTACCTGGAAAAGCGCAACAGCTACGTCGAGGCGGTGACGTTGGACCATGCCAGGCGCGTGGCCGCGCGGCTCTACAAGCCCGACGCGCTCACCGTGGTGGTGGTCGGCACCCCCGAGGGCGTCACCCCGACCCGCGAGGCCCCCGGCGACGGAAGCTGAGGGTGGTTTTCCTGCAAGACGCAACCTGAAGAGGGTGTAGCCTGAGGGCTGTTCGCCATCTTGCAGGATGCCGTCCCATGTCACCGAGAGACCTCGCCTTCGTCGGCTGCCGCCTGCTGGCGCTGTTCTTCCTCGTCGAAGTCATCGCGACCCTTCCCTATACTCTGAGCTCCCTGGCCAGTGCCTTTGCGAGCTGGGAGGCGCAGGATACGGCGACCTTTTACTACGCGAGCCGATGGCTGATGCTTGCTTCACCGATCGTGAGCCTGGCGATGGTCCTGGTCCTCTGGTTCGGCGCGGGCTGGCTCGCAGGAGAGGTCGCTGACGGCACGCCCGCCGGGACCCCCAACTGGTCGCCGCGCATCCTGTTGTCGGTGGGTGTGGCCCTGCTGGGCCTGACCATTGCCGCCTTCGCGCTGCCCACGCTGGCCCTCTATCTGGTCTACCTCGCCGACGGGGCAGCGGAGGCGAGAGGGTTCGATACCTTCAACGTTGTGCCCCTGGCTGTCAGGTGCATCGTCGGCGTCGGACTTATCCTCGGCGCCCGGCGCGTCGCCGAGACCATCGCCCGGCTGAGGGCCCTGTAGGCTCCCGGCTCCGCGGAACTTCCCGCCCGCTGACCCGTTTCCTCCCCAGGCCCAGGGTATTCCCCCGGGCGATCCCCCAAGGCAACGCGGGAGGAGCGGGATGGACCGCCATTTCGACGAATATCCTTACCAAAGTTACACTTGCAGGCGCTTCAGTCCCTGGCGCCCCAGCAGCTGGCACCTGTGGCTGGTGGCCCCGGTGGTCGCCGCCGTGGCGGTGGTGCTGGCCTTCTACGCCGCGCTCTGACGTCGATCCTTTTCCTACTGCCCGTCTTTCACGCGGGCTGGCACGCGTGACTATGGAACCTGCGCCGCTCGAACGCGTTTCTCCGGCAAGAACCGAGTAAGAATCGTGAATCACCCCAAACGCAACCGCGGGAGGGCGAAATGGCACGAGATCCCGAGAAATACGCACGCGAATCCTTCAGTTTCCGCAGCATGAAGCGCTGGCAGCTATGGGGTATCACCCTGGCGGCTGTTGTCGTGGTCATTGCGGCGGTGTCTTACGGCATCGCCTGACCGGCTGCCGCAAGTTCGGATCGGGCGGGCCCGCGGCCTTCTCCCGACTCCGCCTCATCTGCTAGGGTCTCCGGGACCCC
>DAIQBR010000183.1:351-2339 GCA_036781105.1 Kiloniellaceae bacterium | reverse complement strand
ATGCCGATCCGCCGCCTGCCGGAAACCCTGGTGAACCAGATCGCCGCCGGCGAGGTGGTCGAACGCCCGGCCGCCGCGGTAAAGGAACTGGTGGAAAACGCCCTCGATGCCGGGGCGCGCCACATCGACGTGGTGCTGCGCGACGGCGGGCGCGCGCTGATCGCCGTGACCGACGACGGCTGCGGCATGACCCCGGAAGAACTCACCCTGGCGGTCGAGCGCCACGCCACCTCCAAGCTGCCTGACGACGACCTGGTGCACATCGCCTCGCTGGGCTTCCGCGGCGAGGCGCTGCCCTCGATCGGTGCCGTCTCGCGGCTCACGGTGACCAGCCGGCCGCGCGACGCCGAAGAGGCCTGGGCGCTCTCGGTCGAGGGCGGTCGGGTGGCGCAGCCGGTGCCGGCGGCGCATCCGCCGGGCACCCGCGTCGAGGTGCGCGACCTCTTCTTCGCGACGCCGGCGCGCCTGAAGTTCCTCAAGGCCGCGCGCACCGAGGTTTCGCACGCCCAGGACACGGTGAACCGCCTCGCCATGGCGCACCCGGCGGTCGGATTCACTTTGAGCGACGGCGAGCGCAAGCTGATCGGCCTGGCGCCGGCCGAGGGCGAGCTCTTCGAGGGGCGCCTGAAGCGTCTCGGCGCCGTCATGGGCCGCGAGTTCCACGACAATGCCCTGCCGCTGGAGGCCGAGCGCGAGGGCCTGCGGCTGACCGGCTACATCGGCCTGCCGACCTTCAGCCGCGGCAACGCGCAGCACCAGTATCTCTTCGTGAACGGCCGGCCGGTGCGCGACAAGCTGCTGTACGGCGCCATCCGCGGCGCCTACCAGGATTTCCTGGCGCGCGACCGCCACCCGCTGGTGGCCCTGTTTCTCGACCTGCCCCCGGAACAGGTCGACGTGAACGTGCATCCGACCAAGGCCGAGGTGCGCTTCCGCGATCCGGGCCTGGTGCGCGGGCTCATCGTCTCGGCCTGCCGGCACGCCCTGGCCCAGGCCGGCCACCGCGCCGCCACCACCGTCTCCGACGCCGCGCTGGGCGCCTTCCGGCCCCAGGGCAGCGGCCCGGCGGCACCCTCCAGCTTCCACAGCGGTTGGGGCCAGACAGGCTGGGGCCAGCCTCAGCGTGCGACGCTGCCGCGCGGCCTCGCCGAGGCGACGGCGGCCTACCACGCGCCGCTGCAGGCCGACGCGGACACTCTGCCCCACGTCGACCGCGGTCCCGCCGCCGTTGCGGCGCAGGCGCAGAGCGCCGCGCGCGAGGCGGCGGCGGAGGCTTATCCCCTCGGCGCCGCGCGGGCGCAGCTGCACGGCACCTACGTGGTGGCGCAGACGGCGGACGGCATCGTCATCGTCGACCAGCACGCGGCGCACGAACGCCTGGTCTACGAGCGCATGAAGCAGCAGCTCGGCGAGAGCGGCGTGAAGCGGCAGATGCTGCTGCTGCCCGAGGTGGTCGAACTGGACGAGACGGCGGCCAACCGCATCGCCGAGCGGACGGAAGAGCTGGTCGAACTCGGCCTGGTGGTCGAGGCCTTCGGGCCCGGCGCCGTGGTGGTGCGCGAGGTGCCGGCGCTGCTCGGCGAGGTCGATGTCCAGGGCCTGGTCCGCGATCTCGCCGACGAGCTGGCCGAACTGGGCGAGGCGCTGGCTTTGCGCGAGCGGCTGGAGCACGTCTGCGGCACGCTCGCCTGTCACGGCTCAGTGCGCGCGGGACGCCGGCTCAACGGCGAAGAGATGAACGCTCTCCTGCGCCAGATGGAGGCGACGCCGCACAGCGGCCAGTGCAACCACGGCCGCCCGACCTACGTCGAACTGAAGCTCGCCGACATCGAGAAGCTGTTCGGCAGGCGCTGAGCGCCAAAGGCCCTAGCCCGTGTACTTCAAAAACACCAGCTTGGCCTTGCCGTAGCTGCGGGCGTCGAGTTCCTCGAAGCCTGCCGGCGTCTCGAAGTCTTCGTTCTTCATCAGCTCGACGGAAACCAGCGCCT
>DAIQBR010000183.1:0-341 GCA_036781105.1 Kiloniellaceae bacterium | reverse complement strand
GATCCAGCCGCGCGCGAGCAGGGCTTCGATGGCTTTGACGGCGAGGCCCTGGTTGTAGGGCGGATCCAGAAAGACGATGTCGCAGGGCGCCGGGGCCGGGCGCGCGTGCAGCACATCGCAGGCCAGCAGTTCGGCGCGCTCGCCTTCGCCGAGGTTTGCGATGTTGGCGCGGCAGATCTCGATGGCCGGGGCGTAGTTCTCCATGAAGACGGCATGGGCGGCGCCGCGCGACAGCGCTTCGAGGCCGAGCGCGCCGGTGCCGGCGAAGGCGTCGAGCACCCGGGCGCCGGGCAGGCGCTTGTTGCCCTCCTCGCTGAGGCGCCCGCTCATCAGGATGTTGA
>DAIQBR010000182.1:1246-7406 GCA_036781105.1 Kiloniellaceae bacterium | reverse complement strand
GAGCAGCTTGTAAAGCAGGTCGGACAGCAGGTTCACACCGATGAAGACGGCGCCGACCACCATGGTGGCGCCGAGCACGGCGTTCATGTCGGCCTTCAGCAGCGACTGGGTCAGGTAATAGCCGAGGCCGGGCCAGGCGAAGACGATCTCGGTCAGCACCGAGCCCTCCAGCAGGTTGGCGTAGCTGAGGGCGATGACGGTCACCAGCGGCACCCAGACGTTGCCGAGGGCGTGGACCCAGATGACGCGCCACTCGGGCACGCCCTTCACCCGCGCCGTGGTGATGTATTCCTGGCTGAGCTGTTCCAGCATGAAGGAGCGCGTCATGCGGCTGATATAGGCGAGGCTGAAGTAGCCGAGGATGGACGCCGGCAGCACCAGGTGGCTGGCCGCGTTCCAGAAGACTTCCCAGTCGTCGGCGATGGCGGAGTCGATCAGCAGCACACCGGTCACCGGGCCGACGAGGCCGTCGTAGAAGACGTCGAGGCGGCCGGGTCCGGGCACCCAGTCGAGCTTCGCGTAAAACAGCAGCAGGCCCATGAGACCGAGCCAGAACACCGGGACCGAATAGCCGAGCAGGCCCACGACACGGATCACCTGATCGGGCCAGCGGCCCCGGTAGACACCGGCCAGCACGCCCATGGGCACGCCGAGCGCCACGCCGAAGAAGGTCGCCACGGTGGCCAGCTCAAGGGTCGCCGGGAAGACCCGCTTGATGTCCTCGATCACCGGGTTGGCGGTCAGCACCGAGACGCCGAGGTCGCCCTGCAGCACCTTCCAGACGTAGATCGCGAACTGCTGGTAGAGCGGCAGGTTGAGGCCGAGTTCCTCGCGGACCCGCTCCACCACGTGCTCCTGGGCGCGGTCGCCGACGATGGCCAGCACCGGGTCGATCGGCACCACGCGCCCGATGATGAAGGTCACCAGCAAGAGGCCGAAGAAAGTCAGCGCCACCGAGAACAGCAGGTTCACGATGGTACGCAAAGGAGAAGGCAGGGAGAGGCCCAGGAAGCCCCGCCCTGCCTTCGTCAGGTTGTCGGTCTGGTCGGTCACGAAGGACGAGAGCCTTCTCTTTCCATCCAGACTACTGCTTCGTCACGCCGGCGTACTTGTTGTCGTCGAACGCCGGGCCGATGATGAAGCCCTTGGTATCGGCGCGCAGACCCGCCACCTCGGTCTGCTGGAACATGATGACGAAAGGCGAGGTCGCCTGGTGGATCTTCTGGATCTCCAGGTACATCTCGGCCCGCTTGGCCGGATCGCGCTCCAGCACGGCGGCGTCGGCTTCCGTGGTCATCTCCGGAATGTCCCAGGCGTTGCGCCAGGCCAGCGGCTTGGACTTGGCGTCGTCCGAGTTGTCCGGGTTACGCGCGAAGGTATCGGCGTTGGTGTGCGGGTCCTGGTAGTCCGGGCCCCAGCGGCCGATGTAGATGTCGTGGTTGCGCGCGCGGTACTTGCCGAGGGTCTGGCCGCCGTCGCCGGGGATGATCTCCAGCTCGACGCCGGCCTGGGCGAAGGTCGACTGGATCGACTGCGCCATCTCCATGATCGGCGAGGTGTTGCGGGTGTCCATGGTGACCTTGAAGCCGTTGGGATAGCCGGCCTCGGCCAGCAGCTGCTTGGCCTTGTTCACGTCCAGGGTGAAGGGCGTGGCTTCCAGGGCGCCGAGGAAACCCTTCGGCAGGAAGGCCTGGTGAACGTTCATGAGATCCTTCACCACGGTGCCTTCCATGCCCTTGTAGTCGACCAGGTACTTCAGCGCCTGGCGGACCTGCGGCTTGGACAGCGCCTCGTGCTTCTGGTTCAGGCCGAGGTAGTAGACCGCACCCTTCACGCCGTCCTGGATGTAGGTGTCCGGGTTGCTGCGGATGCTGTCGAGCTGGTCGGGGCCGAGGTTGCGGGCGATGTCGATGTCGCCCTTCTCGAGCAGCAGCTGCTGGGTCGCCGGCTCGACGATGTGGCGGATGATCACCCGCTTCATGGCCGGGGCGCCGCCCCAGTAGTCGTCGTTGCGGTCCAGGATCAGCGACTCGTTGGCCTTCCAGGCGTTGAGCTTGAAGGGGCCGACGCCGGCGTAGTTGGTCTTCAGCCAGTTGTAGCCGAGGTCGTCGCCTTCCGCGTGCGACATCACCAGTTCCTTGTCGACGATGGAGCTGATGGTCGCCGTCAGGCAATAGAGCACGAAGGTCGGCGCATAGGCCTTGTCGGTCTCGATGACCAGGGTCATGTCGTCGGTGGCCTTGATCTTGTCCATCACGTTGTCGGCGGTGAAGCCGAACTGGGTGAGGATGAAGGCCGGCGACTTGTCGAGGATGACGGCACGCTGCAGCGAGAAGGCCGCGTCCTCGGCGCGCATCGGGTTGCCGGAGGCGAACTTGATGCCCGGGCGCATCTTGAAGGTGAAGGTCTTGCCGTCGTCGGAGATGGTCCAGGACTCGGCGGCGACGCCGAAGATGTTCGACACGTCCTCGTGGTCATAGCCGATCAGGCGGTCGTAGGTGTTGCCGGCGTACTCGGCGGCGGTGAACTCGAAAATCTCGGCCGGGTCCAGCGTGATGATGTCGTCCATGGTGTAGGCCATGACGAGGACATCGCGCGGCGTCTCGGCCTGGGTCGGAACGGCGCTGACGGACAGCACGGCCGCGACGATGCAGGCGAATAGCTTCCTCACGTTAAGTCTCCCTGTTGGTTGCCCCCCGTTGGAGGCCTGAAACCGATTAGCGGCTCACGCTCTTGCGAGGCTCCCGCATTCTAACGGCTCCAACGGCTTGGTCCATACCCCATCGCGGGGCAGGAAAAGCGATTTGTACCAATACAATAGGGGAAGCTGCCCGAGCAGGTTGTGGGCGGAATGCGGCGCCGGAGGGGGTGGAAAGACGCCTCGTCCTTCGAGACAGGCTGCCCAAAGACATTGGGCAGCCTTCCTCAGGATGAGGCTTGAGTTTTGGCGCTCAACCCTCCCGCATTTTGAACTGTCACCCGCGGACTTGATCCGCGGGTCCATGGTGCCGCCAACTCCCGCCGGGAGCGTCGGCAAAATGGATTGCCGGGTCAAGCCCGGCAAGGACATTCAAATCTGGGACGAGCGCCCGGTAACCTCAAGCCGCCAGCTTGGCCAGTTCGTCGAGCATGGCGCGGACGCCGCGGACGCGGGCCTCGGAGGTCTCCCAGGCGCGGCGGTAGACCAGGGTGTGGTCGGGGCGCAGCTTCACGTCGCCGATCTGGTCCTGGATGAAGGCGATGAGCCCGGCGGGATTGGGAAAGGCGTTGTTGTGGAAGGCGACGGTCGCGCCCTTGGGGCCGGCGTCGAGGCGCTCCACCCCGGCCTCGCGGCACAGCCGCTTGATGGTCATGATCTGCAGCAGGTTGTCGACCTCCGCCGGCAGCGGGCCGAAGCGGTCGACCAGCTCGGCGGCGAAGGCGTCGATCTCGGCGCGGTCGACCAGGGTGGAGAGGCGCCGGTAGAGGCCGAGGCGCAGGTTGAGGTCGGCGACGTAGGTGTCGGGGATGAGCACCGGCATGCCGATGTTGATCTGCGGCGTGAAGCTCTCCGCCTTCTCCTCTCCCTCCGGCCGCTCGCCGGCGCGGGCGGTGGCCACCGCCTCCTCCAGCATCTGCTGGTAGAGCTCGATGCCGACCTCGCGGATGTGGCCGGACTGCTCCTCGCCCAGGAGGTTGCCGGCGCCGCGGATGTCGAGGTCGTGGCTGGCAAGCTGGAAACCGGCGCCCAGGGTGTCGAGGGTCTGCATGACGTGCAGGCGCTTCTCGGCGGCGGTGGAGAGGATGCGCCCCGGCGGCAGGGTGAAGTAGGCGTAGCCGCGCTGCTTGGAGCGCCCGATGCGCCCGCGCAGCTGGTAGAGCTGGGCGAGGCCGAACATGTCGGCGCGGTGCAGGATCATGGTGTTGGCGGTCGGGATGTCGAGGCCGGACTCGACGATGTTGGTCGACAAGAGGATGTCGTACTTGCGGTCGTAGAAGTCGGTCATGACCTCTTCCAGCAGGCTGGGCGCCATCTGGCCGTGGGCGACGGCGACCTTCACTTCCGGCACCAGCTTGGCGAGACGCTCCTGCAGTTCGGCGAGGTCGGCGACGCGCGGGCAGACGTAGAAGGTCTGGCCGCCGCGGTAGTGCTCGCGCAGGATCGCCTCGCGGACGATCACCGGGTCGTAGGGCAGCACGAAGGTGCGCACCGCCAGGCGGTCGACCGGCGGGGTGGCGATGAGGCTCATCTCCTTCACGCCGGACATGGCGAGCTGCAGGGTGCGCGGGATCGGCGTCGCCGTGAGGGTCAGCACGTGGACGTCCTCGCGCAGCGCCTTCAGGCGCTCCTTCTGCTTCACGCCGAAGTGCTGCTCCTCGTCGACGATCAGGAGACCGAGATCCCTGAAGGCAATCGACTTGCTGAGCAGGGCGTGGGTGCCGATGACGATCTCGACGCGCCCCTTGGCGAGATCCTCCTTGGCCTGCGCCGTCTCCTTGCTGCCCACAAGGCGCGAGAGCTGGGCGATGCGCACCGGCAGGCCGGCGAAGCGCTCCTTGAAGGTGCGGAAGTGCTGGCGCGCCAGGAGCGTGGTCGGCACCACCACGGCGACCTGCTTGCCGGTCATCACCGCCAGGAAGGCGGCGCGCAGCGCGACCTCGGTCTTGCCGAAGCCGACGTCGCCGCAGACCAGGCGGTCCATCGGACGCCCGGCGGCGAGATCGGCCAGGGTGTCCTCGATGGCGCGCAGCTGGTCCTCGGTCTCCGGGAAGGGAAAGCGCGCGCAGAACTCGTCGTAGAGGCCTTCGGGGCGTTCCATCGCCTCGGAGGACTTCAACGCGCGGGCGGCGGCGAGCTTGATGAGCTCGTCGGCCATGGCCTTAATGCGCTCCTTCACCCTGGCCTTGCGCGACTGCCAGTTCACGCCGCCGAGGCGGTCCAGCTCGACGCCCTCGCTCTCGGAGCCGAAGCGCGACAGCACCTCGATGTTCTCCACCGGGACGTAGAGCTTGTCGTCGCCGTGGTAGATCACCTTCAGGAAGTCGTGGGCGGCGCCGGTGACGTCGAGGGTCTCCAGCCCCTCGTAGCGGCCGACGCCGTGGTCGACGTGGACCACCAGGTCCTTCTCGTGCAGGTCGGAGATCTCGGTGAGGAAGTTCTCGGCGCGGCGCCGCTTCTGCGCCTGGCGGGCGATGCGCTCACCGAGGATGTCCTGCTCGGTGAGGAACAGAACGTCGGCAAAGCGGAAGCCCTTCTCGACGGCCAGCGCGGCGAGCCCCACCTTGCCCGCCGGCAGCGCCGCGACCTTGTCCCAGGCCGCCAGTGGCTCGCCGGCGATGCCGGCATGCTCGTCCAGCAGATGGGCGAGACGATCGAGGGCGCCGGCGCTGAAGGCGCTGAGCACCACCTTGCGGCCGGCCTTCAGTTCCTTCTCGATGTCGGCGCCGACGGCGTCGTAGATCTGGCCCTGGGTGCCGCCGCTCTGCAGCGCCGCGCGCTGCTCGGCGTAGTCGAGGCCGGGACGCCCGCCGGCATCGCGGACCATCGCGCCCTCGGGCGCGGCGAAGGGGGTGAAGATGCCGCCGGGGCGGCCCTGCAGCCCGGCCTCCCACTCGGCGGCGTCGAGGTAGAGCGCCTTGGGCTCGAGGGCCTTGTAGACCCAGCCGCCGCTCTCGCCGCCGCCTTCGAGCTGCTTTCTGGCCTGGAAGAAGTCCTGCACGGTCTCGAGACGCGAGTCGCGCGCCTCGGCGGCCTGGTAGTCGAGGGTGATGCCGGCGTCGGGCAGGTAGTCGAAGAGGGTGACCAGGCGCGGGTGATAGAGCGGCAGCCAGTGCTCCATGCCGGGATGGGCGCGCGCCGCGCTGACCGCCTCGTAGAGCGGATCGTCGCGCACGGCGCCGAAGGCCTCGCGGTAGCGGGTGCGGAAGCGCTCGACCGCCGCGTCATCGAGGATCACCTCGCTGACCGGCTTCAGCACCAGCGCCTCGGTGGTGCCGGTGGTGCGCTGGCTCAGCGGGTCGAAGAGGCGCAGGCTTTCCAGGTCGTCGCCGAAGAAGTCGAGGCGCAGGGGCTGCTCCTGGCCCGGCGGGAAGACGTCGACGATGCCGCCGCGCCAGGCGTACTCGCCGGGCTCGCCCACGGTCTCGACGCGGTAGTAGCCGTTCTCGGCAAAGAAAGCGT
>DAIQBR010000182.1:0-1220 GCA_036781105.1 Kiloniellaceae bacterium | reverse complement strand
GGCGCGCAGTTCCAGCACGCGGCCTTTCAGTGCCTCCGGCGGGGCCACCCGTTGCAGCAGGGCGTTCACCGTGGTGACCACCACCTCAGGCCGCTCGCCGGCCGGCTGCATGAGGCGGGTCAGCACGTCGAGGCGGCGGGCGACGACGTCGCGGTGCGGGCTGACCCGGTCGTAAGGCAGGCAGTCCCAGGCCGGGAAGACCAGCGCCTCGACCTCAGGCGCGAAGAAGCCGAGGCAGTCGACCATGCGGGCGGCGTGGCTGTCGTCGAGGGCGACATGCAGCCAGCGGCGGCCGGGATTGTTGTGCAGCAGGTCGGCCAGGGCGCGCGCGTCGACCCCCGGCGGCGCCGAGGCCAGCGTCGGGCGCAAGGCGGACTCCGCCTCCAAAGTGCGAGAGGCGGACAGGGATTCCGTCATCAAAACCCGGATGTTCTAAAGCGATGTTCTAGCGCGAAGACAGGACACCAGGCGGAAAAAGCCTAGCGCCCCTATTCTGTTAGCGTTGGGGCGGTTGGTATTCGAAGGCCAGCAGCAGCCGCATGACGTCGTGATCGTGCTCGGCCGGCGGCCGGCTGCGGCCGAGGATCCAGTCGTAGACCACCGGCTCCGGCACGTCCAGCAGGGCCTCGAAGCGGTCGAGCTGATCCCTGCCAAACCCTGACAGATGGGCGTCGGCGAAGGAGCCCATCAAGAGGTCCATTTCCTTGGTGCCGCGGTGCCAGCTGCGGAAGCGCAGCCGCTTGCGGCGGTTCTCGACGGTTTCGGTTTCGGCCATAGAGCCATAGGATATAAGGCCATCGACCCGCTTTGTCAGGCTCTTCCCGGCCGGAATTTCCCTTTGCGTCCTGAGATCCTCTTCCCGCTCTTCGCGCCCGCCACCAGCCTCTCCGGCGTGGGCCCGCGCTTTGCCAAGCTGTTCGAGACGCTGACCGGCGGGCCGGCGGTGCTCGACCTCTGCTGGCACCTGCCGAGCGGGATCATCGACCGGCGCTACGCCCCGCCGCTGGCCGAGGCGCTGCCCGGGCGCATCGCCACCGTGACGGTGGAGGTCGGCGAGCACCGCGCGCCGCCGACGAAACGACTGCCCTACCGGGTGATGTGCCACGACGACAGCGGGTCCATCGAGCTGGTGTTCTTCCACGCCCACCGCGACTACCTGATGAAGATGCTGCCGCCGGGGCAGACCCGGGTGGTGAGCGGCAAGGTCGAGGTCTTCAACG
>DAIQBR010000181.1:2423-7412 GCA_036781105.1 Kiloniellaceae bacterium | reverse complement strand
CGACCAGGTAGGTCATCGCCATGATGATGTTGTCGAGGCCCACGCCCGGCGCCTGGATGTCGCGCGCCTTGTAGACGCCGGTGGCGATCAGCACGGCGTCGTGCCGCTCGCGCAGCTCCTCGATGGTGGCCTGCTTGCCGACCTCGAACTCCAGTTGGAAGGTGACGCCGCTGTCGACCAGCCGCTGGGCGCGCCGGGCGACGATGTCCTTCTCCAGCTTGAAGTTCGGGATGCCGTAGATCAGCAGCCCGCCGACCCGGTCGTAGCGGTCGTAGACGTGGACCTGGTAGCCCTTCTTGCGCAGTTCCTCGGCCGCGGCCATGCCGGCCGGCCCGGCACCGATGATGCCGACCGACTGGTCGAGCTCGCGTCTCGGCGTGATCGGCTTGATCCAGCCTTTCTCCCACGCCGTGTCGGTGATGTAGCGCTCGACCGAGCCAATGGTGACCGTGCCGTGGCCGGCCTGCTCGATGACGCAGTTGCCCTCGCAGAGCCGGTCCTGCGGGCAGATGCGCCCGCAGATCTCCGGGAAGTTGTTGGTCGACTGGGAGACCTCGTAGGCTTCGCGCAGGCGGCCCTCGGCGGTCAGCATCAGCCAGTCGGGGATGTTGTTGTGCAGCGGGCAGTGCACCTGGCAGAAGGGCACGCCGCACTGCGAGCAGCGGCCGGCCTGGTCGGCCGCCGCCTCGGGATCATACTCGTCGTAGATCTCCCCGAAGTCGCGGCGGCGCACCTCGGCGGCGCGCTTGTCCGGCATGGCGCGCTCAAGCTTCACGAACTTCAACATCCGGCTGGCCATAGGCTTCGCGTCCTCACTCTCTCCGACCTGTCCCGCCTCTCGCCCCCGCCTGCAGTGCAGGGGGCCGGCAGCGGTTGTTCTGTGGTGCCCCGACGTTTCTCTGTCGCACCGGAAGGACGCCGGGTCCTCCCGCATCCTGGGGCGCATCCCGGGGGCACTCCGGGCCGCACTCTGGGGATCTCCCGGCGGGGGCTCGTCTATAGACGAAAAAACGGCAGTTTGCGAGGGAAAAACTCTAAATAGGTCATAATTAATGACCTATCTTCCTCGAGAATGGCGGAGGTCAGCCAAGTCCGCCGTTTCGCCGGACTCTCCACCGCAAAAATTAGTACCGAAACAGGACTAATTTGCATCATGGGAACGTTAACCAAGGGGTGCTATAAGCCGCCGTCGCTGGACCATACGCCGCCCGGACAAGCCGCAGCCGGGACGTCCCATAGTCCCGGGAACCGCCCCACAGAGAACGAACCTTGTCGCTCCTGCATGTCGTCATCCTGGCCATCGTCCAGGGCATCACCGAGTTTCTGCCGATTTCCTCCTCGGGGCACCTCGTGCTCGCCTGGGAGGCTTTCGATGCTGCCGGCATGACCGCCATCGAGCAGGCCGAGAGCGACCGCCTGGTCCTGGATATCGCCGTGCACGTCGGCACCCTGGCGGCGGTCTGCCTCTATGCCTGGCGGGAGGTCGGCCAGATGGCCGGCGGCCTCGCCCGCCTGCTGGTCGGGCGCTGGACTCCCGGGGCGCGCCTGGCGCTGCTGCTGGTGGTTGCCTCGCTGCCCCTGATCGTCGTCGGCGGGCTGTTCAAGGACACGGTGACCGCCCATCTGCGCGATACCGCCGTGGTGGCCTGGGCGACGATCGGCTTCGGGCTGCTGCTCTACATCGCCGACCGCAGCACGCTGACCCTGCGGCGGATCGAACATATGACCTTCGCCGCCGGCCTGGCCATCGGCGCCGCGCAGATCCTGGCCCTGCTGCCCGGCACCAGCCGCTCGGGCATCACCATGACGGCGGGCCGCTTCCTCGGCTTCGAGCGGGTCGAGGCCGCGCGCTTCTCGCTGCTGCTGGCGATCCCCGCGATCCTCGGCGCCGGCACCCTGGCGGGATCCGACCTCTACGCCAGCGGCAACATGGTGCTGGGCCACGAGGCGGTGATCGGCGCCGCACTGTCCTTTGTCGTGGCGCTGATCTCCATCGTGCTGATGATCGGCTGGCTGCGGCGGGCGTCCTTCACGCCCTTCGTGATCTACCGCGTGCTGCTGGGCGGACTGCTGTTGTGGTGGGTCTACGGCGCCGGCGCGTGATGCCTCAGCCTTCCAGGGCGGCACCGCTTCGGAACCGGCCGCCGGCCCGGTAGCGCTCCAGGTAGCTTGGAATGATCGCCTCCAGCGCCGTCGGCTCGATGCCGAGATCCCTGAACGTCAGAGCGCCCGGCGACACCACGTTGTCATGGCGCAGCAGCGTCACCTGGTCGCGGGTCAGCGGCGGCACCGGCAGCAGTTCCATGAAGGCGGCCTGCAGGCGGGCGACACCGAACGGCAGGTTCACCAGGGCGCGCCGGCGCCCGATCACCTTCAGCATGATCTCCAGCAGTTCCTTGAAGCTGTAGACCTTCGGCCCGCCCAGCTCGTAGACCTTGCCGCGGCAGGCCGGCTCGGCCAGCGCCGTCATCACGGCGGCGGCGACATCGCCCACGTAGACCGGCTGGAAGCGGGTCTTGCCGCCGCCGATCAGCGGCAGCGCCGGCGCGAAACGGGACATTTCGGCGAAGCGGTTGAAGAAGTCGTCCTCCGGGCCGAACAGGACGGAAGGCCGCAGAATGGTGGCCTCCGGAAAGGCCGCGCGGACCGCCGCCTCGCCTGCCCCCTTGGACCGGGCATAAGCGGAGGCCGACTCGGGGTCGGCACCGATCGAAGACACGTGGACCAGCGATTTTACCCCGGCCGTGGCCGCGGCGCGGGCGATGCCGCCGGCACCTTCGGCCTGCACCTTCTGAAAACGCTGCCGACCGGCCTCGAAGAGGATGCCGACGAGATTGATCGCCGCGTCGGCGCCGGCCAGGGACGTGGCCACCGCCGCCGGGTCCTGCAGCGGCACGCAAAGCGGCGTGATCTGGCCGATGTCGCCGAGCGGCTTCAGGAACTTCGCGCGGGCCGGGTGGCGCACCGCCACGCGGATCGTCCAGCCGTCGCGGGCGAGGCGCTGCACCACATAGCGGCCGACGAAACCGGAGCCGCCAAATACCGTCACGATGCCGCTCATGCGCAACCCTCTCACCTGCCGAAACGGCCCGCAACCGCCCGGCGGCAAGATCCCGGCGGGATCCTGCTCGGCCCCCGGCGGCCGGGGCACTTCTCCGGGCGATATATACAAAGGCCGGGAGGAAGTTGACAGCCTCAATTGACCGCCTATCTTGGGCAGCCGGCCGCTGAGAGCGGCGCCCCGCCACCGATTCGCATCGCTGCCCGATTGGCATCACTGCCCAACCCTCATTTTCGGAAGTCCGCTTGGCCAGCCCTGAAATCCACCTGCATCAAGGCGATCTGCCGAAGGGCCTCGACCTCGGCAAGGCCGTGGCCATCGACAGCGAAACCATGGGCCTGGACCTTTCCCGCGACCGGCTCTGCCTGCTGCAGCTGTCCGCCGGGGACGGCGTTTGTCACCTGGTCCAGTTCGCGCAGGGCGATTACGCGGCGCCGAACCTGAAAGCGTTGCTGGGCGACCCCGGCGTCACCAAGATCTTCCACTTCGCGCGCTTCGACGTGGCGGCGATCCGGCGCTATCTGGGGGTGGATTGCACCCCGGTCTATTGCACCAAGATCGCCTCCAAGCTGGCGCGCACCTATACCGACCGCCACGGCCTGAAGGACATCTGCCGCGAACTTCTGGGCATCGAACTCTCCAAGCAGCAGCAGTCCTCGGACTGGGGCGCGGCGGAACTGAGCCCCGAACAGCTCGCCTACGCGGCCTCCGACGTCTTGTATCTGCACGATCTGCGCGCCAAGTTGGATATCATGCTGGCGCGCGAGGGCCGTGACGGCCTGGCCAGGGCCTGTTTCGAGTTTCTGCCGGCACGCGCCGCCCTGGACATCGCCGGCTGGCACGAAATCGACATCTTCGCCCACTAAACCGCCGCACGCGGGGCCTGCCGCCGCCGGGCGGAGGGATGCCGGGGGTTGCCGGTGCGAAGAATCGGGGGTAGCGGCGCCCCGGGGAAAGCGGATCGGGCTTTCAAGGCGCCGGGGCGGCTGTGCTAAGGTGCTGGCTGGACAAGGGGCTGCGGGGGAACGGGCCGGCCCGGCGTCGAACGCCGCCGTCGCGGAGGTCGCCCGACACGCCGAGAGTCCGGACAACTCGAGAGTACTGACAGACGCATGAGAGCAAAGTTGGAGTCTGATATGGCGCAGCCTGCGGCTGGCCCAAGCGAGGACAACATTCCGGCAAGCGGCCAGCCTTCTGCGGACCTGGACGTCGGGCGCCGCGTGCTGGAAGCCGAAGCCGGCGCCCTGAACACCCTGGCAAACCTGCTGGACGGCGCCTTCGTCGAAGCGCTCAACCGCCTCGCCGCGGTCGAGGGGCGCGTCATCGTCACCGGCATGGGCAAAAGCGGCCACATCGCGCGCAAGATCGCGGCGACCCTGGCGTCCACCGGCACCCCGGCACTCTTCGTCCACCCGGGCGAAGCCAGCCACGGCGACCTCGGCATGATTACCCGGAAGGACGCGGTGATCGCCCTTTCCAACTCGGGCAATACCCATGAGTTGAGCGACATCGTCACCTATGCCAAGCGCTTCGCCATCCCGCTGGTCGCGATGACGTCGCGCAGCGATTCCGCCCTCGCCGACGCGGCAGACATCGCCCTCATCCTTCCCTCGGCCGCCCAGGGGGCCCCGGAGGCCTGCGCCGTGACCCAGGCACCGACCACCTCGACCACCATGATGCTGGCCCTGGGCGATGCCCTGGCGGTGGCCCTGCTGGAGCGCAAGGGATTCTCCAGCAGCGACTTCAAGGTTTTCCATCCGGGCGGTTCGCTGGGCACCCGCCTGCTGCGGGTCGCCGACCTGATGCACGGCCGCGACGCGTTGCCGCTCTGCAGGCCCGATACGCCGGTGTCGGAAGCCATCCTGACCATGACCGCCGGCCACTTCGGCTGCGTCGGCATCGTCGACGCCGGCGGGCGGCTGATGGGG
>DAIQBR010000181.1:0-2344 GCA_036781105.1 Kiloniellaceae bacterium | reverse complement strand
GACGCCGGAGCCGCGCACGATCCGCGCCAACGCCCTGGCGGCCGAGGCCGTCTCCTTCATGAACACCTCTACGCCGCCCTTCCTCTGCGTCTTCGTGGTCGACGAGGCCGGGGCGCCCGATCGCCCGGTCGGCATTCTGCATATGCACGACTGCCTGCGCGCCGGCGTGATCTGAAGCGGCGGCCGAACCCCATGGCAGATACCGCAGTCCACCGCCCGCTCCCGATCCAGCCGCAGGGGACGGCACCACACGACGCCGCGGCGCAGAGCTTGCAGCGGCCACCGCCGCCGCGGCTTTCCGGGCGCAACAGCTACAGCCTCTTCGTCAGCTCGATGAAACTGCTGCTGCCGGCGCTGGCGGCGGGCTTGGTTTTGCTGGTGGTGGCCTGGCCGCAACTCATGCCGGATCTCACGCGCTCCGGCCTCGACTTCGCCAAGATCGCGCGCGACCAGGCCAAGACGCTGAACATGCTGAACGCGCGCTACAGCGGCGTCGATGAAAACAACCAGCCCTTCAACGTCGCTGCCGACCTGGCAACCCAGACGCCCGACAACGAGGACGTCGTCGAATTGCAGCACCCCAAGGCGGACATTCGCACCACCGACGGTGACCTGGTGGCGCTCTCCGCGCGGGTCGGCCACTACCACCGCAAGGAAGAAACACTGGACCTGGCCGGCAAGGTGCATCTGGTCCATGACAATGGCTTCGACATCGTGACGGAGTCGGCGCGCGTCGACCTCAAGAACGGCCGCCGGCGACACGGCGGTGAGTGGCCAGGGCCCCTCCGGCGAACTGCAGGCAGAAGGTTTCCGGCTGCGCGAGCGCGGTCAGGTCATCGTCTTCACCGGCAAGAGCCGCCTGCTGATCTATCCGGAGGCAGAGAGCAGCCTGCCCGGGGCCGGGGCCGCACAGGAGGACGCACAATGAGCGCAGCCGCGATCCGCACGCCCGCCCGGCGCCTCCTGTGGCGGCTGAACGCCGGCCTGCTGCTTCTCGCCGCCTGCATTGCGGCGCCCCTCATCGCCGGTACGGCGGCCGCCCAGTCGGTCGACCAGCTGCGCGAGACCGACGAGCCCCTGGAGATCAATGCCAGCGAAGGCATCGAGTGGAACCGCAACGACAAGACCTACATCGCGCGCGGCAATGCGCGGGCGGCCAGCGGCGACGTCGAAGTGCTGGCCGACGTGCTGACCGCCTACTACCGCGAGCGCGGCGAAAAGTCCGAGGACTCGGACAGCCCCTTCGCCCAGGGCGGCGACAGCGAAATCTACCTGCTGGAAGCGGCCGGCAATGTGCGCATCAACTCGCCCGAAGGCACGGTCTACGGCGACAAGGGGCAGTACAAGCTGGAAGAGAAGGTCTTCATCATGACCGGCGAAGACCTGCGCCTGGTCAGCAAGGAAGACGTGGTGACCGCACGCGACAGCCTGGAGTACTGGGAAGGCGAGCGTAAGGCTGTGGCCCGCGGCAAGGCACACGCCACCCACGAGGACAAGCAGATCAAGGCCGACGTGCTGACCGCGAACTTCGAGGAGAACGCGCAGGGCGACCTGGAAGTCCACCGCATCGACGCCGTCGGCAACGTCGAAATCCAGACCGCCAAGGAATACGCGCGCGGTCGCAAGGGGGTGTACTTCGTCAAGCAGGAACGCGCAGAGCTGGAAGGCGACGTGAAAATCACGCAAGGTGAAAACCAGCTGGACGGCAACTATGCCGAGGTGGATATGAGCACCGGCATCAGCAAGCTGCTGGGCGCTCGCCCCGGCAGCGAGCAGCAGCCAAGCCAGGTGAAGGCGCTGGTGCTGCCGCGCGCCAACAAGAGCGACGCGCCGAAGAAGGACGAGACGGCACCTGCCGCGACGCCACCGGCGAACGGCTCGGGCGAGGGAGCCGGCGGCGGCTCGTGAAGCCGGCGGCGTGCCGCAGAACAATTGGGCCGCAAGACGATTGGGTAGAGAATTGGGGCGGGACTTGGAAAGCGAAACGCGCAGCACATCGGCGGAAGGCGGCGGCGACCGCAAGAGGGCGGCCGAGAAATCCGGGGCGAAGGTTCCGAGCTCCGCTCCGGGGTCCGCAGCGGCCCAGGGGACAGGCGGTGAAGGCCCGCGCCTGGTGACCGACAACGTCGGGCTGATGGCCGTGAACATCGGCAAGAGCTTCAAGAAGCGCCCGGTGCTGCGCGGCGTCACCCTGTCCCTGCAGCGCGGCGAGGCGGTCGGCCTGCTCGGCCCCAACGGCGCCGGCAAGACCACCTGCTTCTACATCGTCACCGGGCTGATCGCGCCGGACTACGGCTGGGTCACCCTGGACGGCCACGACATCACCGACATGCCGATGTACCGG
>DAIQBR010000180.1:2161-7436 GCA_036781105.1 Kiloniellaceae bacterium | reverse complement strand
CCGCCCGCGCTAGCGGCCCGCCGGGTCGTTCGCCCCGAGATCCTTGGACTCGACTCGGTTGCGGCGAATAGTCTTGGCCGCTTGGTTAATCTTGGTTAACCATTTGCCGCTACCTTCCGCACGATCAGTCGACACCAAGAGGGACCAGGGGAGGCCCGACGTTGCTGAGCCTGCTCGTATTCATCGCCGGGGGCGCGCTCGGGCTGGCCGTGGGGGCCGCCGGGGCGTGGTACTGGGCGCAGCGCCGCAGCCTCTGCGCCTCGGTCTTCGCCGCCGTGCCGAAGCCCTGGCAGGTGGTCTCGCCGGAGGGGCGCAGCATCCTCTCCAACCCGGCGCTGACCGATTTCTTCGGCGGCGACGAGCGGCCGATCCCCGAGCTTCTGCTGGACCAGGTGAAGGCGGATCCCGCCGCGCGCCGCCAGATCGAGCAACTCGCCCAGCAGGCCCAGCGCGGCCTGCCCGGCCAGGCCGAGGTGCGGGTGCCCGCGGCCGGGCCGGCTACGTCGCCGCCTATCCGCTGAGCGACCATCCGGGCTTCGTCTACTGGATGGTCGACGACATCACGCCGCGCCGGCAGATGGAACAGATCATGCGCGCCGAGCAGGAGCGCTTCGTCGACCTGCTGGAGAACGCGCCGGTCGGGTTCTATTCCGCCGATGCCGAAGGCCGCTTCCTCTTCGCCAACCATACGCTCTGCGAGTGGCTCGGCCTCGCCCAGAACGACCTCGAGCAGGGTCGTGTCAGGCTGCATGACGTCCTGGCGGCGGCCCCCGACGGCGCCGAGGCGCACGATCCCTTCGGACTGCCCGGCGCCTCCCAGGGCGAGGTGCTGCTGAAGGACTCCGGCGGCGAGACCTTCCGCGCCTCGATCCGCCAGGATGTGGTGACCGACGAGGGCGGCCGGGTGCTGCGCACCCGCTCGGTGGTGCGCGACCTCTCGCGCGAGATGGCCATGGCGGCGGCCCTGGAAGAGTCCGAGCACCGCTTCGAGCAGCTTTTCGCCAAGGCGCCGGCCGGCATCGCCCTGATCGATTCCAAGGGCGCGATCCAGGAATGCAACGACGCCCTCGGCCGCCTGCTCGGACGCGAGGCGCAGGCGTTGCGCGATGTCTCCTTGTTCGATCTCGTTGCCGCGGGCGACGCCGAGGCGCTGAAGGCAGCCCTGGCGCCGGAGGCGGCCAAGGTAGCCGGTTCGCACACGCCGGTGCTGGAAGTGCACCTCGGCAGCGGCGAGGGCGTGACCTGCACCCTCTTCGTCAATCCCACCGAGGGCAGTGACGGTCAGATTGCCGGCTTCGTGCTGCACTTCATCGATTCGACCGAGCAGAAGAACTTGGAGCGCCAGTTCGCCCAGTCACAGAAGATGCAGGCGGTCGGTCAGCTCGCCGGCGGCATCGCGCATGACTTCAACAATCTGCTGACGGCGATGATCGGCTTTTCCGATCTGCTGCTGCTGCGCCACCGGCCGGGCGACCAGTCCTTTGCCGACATCATGCAGATCAAGCAGAACGCCAACCGCGCCGCCAACCTGGTGCGTCAGCTGCTCGCCTTTTCACGCCAGCAGACCCTGCAGCCGCGCCTCCTGAATCTCACCGACATCCTCGCCGAGCTGTCGCACCTGCTGCGCCGTCTGATCGGCGAGAACATCGAGCTGAAGATGAGCCACGGCCGCGATCTCGGCATGATCAAGGCCGACCAGGGGCAGCTTGAGCAGGTCATCATCAACCTGGCGGTCAACGCGCGCGATGCCATGGACGGCGGCGGCGTGCTGACCATCCGGACCGGCAACGAGAAGGTCGAGCGGCGGCGCAAGCTGAAGGACGAGACCATGCCGCCCGGCAGCTACACCGTGATCGAGGTGCAGGACACCGGCTGCGGCATCCCGCCGGGCAACCTCGACCGCATCTTCGACCCCTTCTTCTCGACCAAGGAGGTCGGTGCCGGCACCGGCCTCGGGCTGTCGACGGTCTACGGCATCGTGAAGCAGACCGGCGGCTATGTCTTCGTGCAGAGCACGGTGGGCGAGGGGACGACCTTCTCCATTTTCCTGCCCCAGGTGGCCGAGCAAGAGGTCGCCGCCACCATTCAGGAGGCCGAGGCGCAGGACCGCCGCGACCTGACCGGCGCCGGCACCCTGCTGCTGGTCGAGGACGAGGACGCGGTGCGCGCCTTCTCCGCCCGCGCCCTGCGCAACAAGGGCTACGAGGTGCTGGAGGCCAACTCCGGCGAAACCGCGCTGGAGATCCTCAGCAAGCAGCAGGCGCCCATCGACCTGCTGGTCACCGACGTCGTCATGCCGCGCCTCGACGGCCCCAGCCTGGTGAAGGAGGTGCGCCAGACGCGCCCCGACCTGAAGGTGATCTTCATCTCCGGCTACGCCGAGGACAGCTTCCGCAAGCGGCTCGACGAGGACACCGGAATCCACTTCCTGCCCAAGCCATTCAGCCTCAAGCAGCTCGCCGGCAAGGTGAAGGAGGTCCTCGGCGAATAGCGCCGGGGCCTGCGACACCCTCCGATCTGCTCTGGGTGCGGTGCAGCACGCCGAATTAGGGCAATTTGTCTCCAATTTTAGGCTTTGTTCTCATTTTGATCCGTTTTTCCCTTGCACGGATGAGAACAAAACTGGTACGGATGGGCTGCATTGCAGTCCCAGAACCCCTATGACATAAGGGAGATCAATTGATGGCTCAGAGCGCTTTGCGGTTGGTGGAGAAAGACTCGGTGGACAAGAAAAAGGCTTTGGACGCGGCGCTGGGGCAGATCGAGCGTGCTTTCGGCAAGGGCTCGATCATGAAGCTCGGTGCCGACCAGGTTGTCGAAACCGAGGTGATCTCGACCGGCTCCCTCGGCCTCGACATCGGCCTCGGCATCGGCGGCCTGCCGCGCGGCCGCGTGGTCGAGATTTACGGGCCGGAAAGCTCCGGCAAGACCACCCTGGCGCTGCACGTGATCGCCGAGGCCCAGAAGTTGGGCGGGACCTGCGCCTTTGTCGACGCCGAGCACGCGCTCGACCCGGTCTATGCCGGCAAGCTGGGCTGCAATGTCGAGGAACTGCTGATCTCCCAGCCCGACGCCGGCGAGCAGGCGCTGGAGATCGCCGACACCCTGGTGCGCTCCGGCGCCATCGACGTGCTGGTGATCGACTCGGTGGCGGCCCTGGTGCCGCGGGCCGAACTGGAAGGCGAGATGGGCGATTCGCTGCCCGGCCTGCACGCGCGCCTCATGAGCCAGGCGCTGCGCAAGCTGACCGCCTCGATCTCCAAGTCCCATACCCTGGTGATCTTCATCAACCAGATCCGCATGAAGATCGGCGTCATGTTCGGCAATCCGGAGACCACGACCGGCGGCAACGCGCTGAAGTTCTATTCCTCGGTGCGCCTCGACATCCGCCGCATCGGCGCCATCAAGGACCGCGACGTGGTGGTTGGGAACCAGACGCGGGTGAAGGTGGTGAAGAACAAGATGGCGCCGCCTTTCCGGGTGGTGGAGTTCGACATCACCTACGGCCAGGGCATCTCCAAGACCGGCGAGCTGCTGGATCTCGGTGTGCAGGCCAACATCGTCGACAAGGCCGGCGCCTGGTTCTCCTACGAGGGCCAGCGCATCGGCCAGGGCCGCGAGAACGCCAAGACCTTCCTCAAGGAAAATCCCGAGATCGCCAATCAGATCGAGAAGAAGATCCGCGAGAACGCGGGCCTCGTCTCGGCGGCGATGCTGGAGGGCCCGGACGACGAGGCCGGCGGCGACAGCGGCAGCGATGACGCCGCAGAAGCGTCCTGACCCCGGAGACTTTCTGACGGGCGGAACTGCGACGCCCTGATCTGCTCGGTACTCTTAGGCTAGATCGGATTCACGCGATCGGACGGAACCACAAGGTGATTCCGTCCGATTGCGATCCGATTTATGGCCCGTTTTTCAGTTCGGCCCGGCGGCCTTGTTCTCTGCGCTGACTACTGGATGGAGCCGAAGCCGGCGGTGAAGCCTTTCAGGGAGATCGGCAGATTGACCTGGTCCCCGCCGCTCGAGCGCATCTGCACGGCGCCCATGCTGCCCGCCTTGAAGGCGGTGACCAATTTCTCGGTGAGCGGCAGGAAGGCCCGGCAGCCGTCGCGGTGGCAGAACTCGAAAGGTGTGCTGCCGACATCTCCGCCGTCCACGGCTACGTGGACGCCGTTGGCGAGCGGCACCCGCAGCTGCGTGTCGATGACCGCAATCGCTTCGCGCTCCGGGCCGAAGTAGCCGATGGTAATGGTCAGCACCGGCCGTTGGGCGTCCTGCACCAGCACCTGCTGAAGCAGGAAGCAGACTTCCTGCTTGCCCGGGGGCGGCGGCGAGGCGCCCTGCGGCGGCTCGGTCGTGCAGCGCTGAACCCAATCGCCAAAGCGCTGTCCCGCCGGCGCCTGCGGCGTCACCGAGGGCGGCTGCTGTTGGGGTTGGACCTGCGGGGTTACCGAGGGCGGCTGTGTCTGGACCTGGGCGGCGGCTGGGGTCATGGCGGCGATACCACCGCTCAGGCCGGCGGCCAGGGCCGCGGCCCGGACGACAGCACGAAGGCCGGCGCCGCGGCGCCGGCACGTGGCAGCGGCCGCCTCGGAGCCGCGATGAAGGTGTTCGCGTGTGAGGCGAGGCAAAGAATTCGATATTGGCATGGAGGTGAAACTAACTCCTGAGACTGGGCTTGGCTAGGCTAACTCTGTGACCCTGCGGGGCCCTCCCGAGGCCTTACCGCGGCGCCGTCAAGGCCCCCCCGCGGCCCGCCAGCGGGCGCTCCGCGGTTGGCGCCGCGCCCCAGAGATAGGCAGATTTAGGTCATCTTGCCAGGGGAAACCCGGCACGGCCCCCTTTAGCGGGGGCGGCCGCTGCGGTCCTCTGGCCCCGGCTCGGCGGGCCGGCCTTTCGGTGGACAGTCCCCCTGGGGCGCGCTACAACGCTGCGCTTTCGCGCCCGTTTCGGGGCCCGCGAAGATAAAATTGGAAGGGTTCCAGCTTGCGGTGCAAGCTATGGGATAATATCTATTTATCATGACGACCGGTAACGAAATCCGCACCGCCTTCCTGGACTACTTCCAGCGCAATGACCACCACATCGAGGCGTCCTCCTCGCTGGTGCCGCGCAACGATCCGACGCTGCTGTTCACCAGCGCCGGCATGGTGCAGTTCAAGAACGTCTTCACCGGCAACGAGAAGCGGCCCTACAGCCGCGCCACCACCTCGCAGAAGTGTCTGCGCGCCGGCGGCAAGCACAACGACCTGGAAAACGTCGGCTATACCGCGCG
>DAIQBR010000180.1:1848-2125 GCA_036781105.1 Kiloniellaceae bacterium | reverse complement strand
GATCGCGCCATCGAGCTGGCCTGGAACCTGGTCACCAAGGAGTTTGGCCTGCCCAAGGAGAAGCTGCTGGTCACGGTCTACGCCGAGGACGACCAGGCGGCCGACTTGTGGAAGAAGATCGCCGGGCTTTCCGACGACCGCATTTTGCGCATCGCCACCTCGGACAACTTCTGGGCCATGGGCGACACCGGCCCCTGCGGGCCCTGCTCCGAGATCTTCTACGATCACGGCGAGCACCTGCCGGGCGGCCCGCCGGGCAGTCCCGATGAGGACGGCG
>DAIQBR010000180.1:0-1760 GCA_036781105.1 Kiloniellaceae bacterium | reverse complement strand
CGACACCGGCATGGGGCTGGAGCGCATCACGGCGGTGCTGCAGGGCAAGCATGACAACTACGACACCGACCTGCTGCGCGCCATCATCGAGGCCTCGGCCGAGGTCTCCGGCCAGCCGGCCGACGGCGAGCACGCGGTCTCACACCGGGTCATCGCCGACCACCTGCGTGCCAGCGCCTTCCTCATCGCCGACGGCGTGCTGCCGTCCAACGAGGGGCGCGGCTACGTGCTGCGCCGGATCATGCGCCGCGGCATGCGCCACGCCCACAAGCTGGGCTGCAAGGATCCGCTGATGTGGCGCCTCATGCCGTCCCTGGTCGGCATGATGGGCGGCGCCTTCCCGGAGCTGAACCGGGCCAACGCCCTGATCACCGAGACCCTGAAGCTGGAGGAGAGCCGCTTCAAGGACACCCTCGGGCGTGGCCTGAAGCTGCTGGAAGAAGAGACCGACCGCCTCGGCTCCGGCGGGGAACTGCCCGGTGAGGTCGCCTTCAAGCTCTACGACACCTACGGTTTTCCGCTGGACCTGACGCAGGATATCCTGCGCGGCCAGGGCCGCAGCGTCGACACCGCCGGCTTCGACGAAGCCATGGCGCGCCAGCGCGCCGCGGCACGCAAGGCCTGGGCCGGCTCCGGCGAGGCCGCCACTGAAACGTTGTGGTTCGAGCTGCGCGAGCGCCTCGGCGCCACCGAGTTCCTCGGCTATGACGCCGAGGAGGCCGAGGGACAGATCGTCGCCCTGGTGGTCGACGGCAAGGAGGTCGATGAGGTCGCGGCCGGCCAGGAGGTCTTGCTGGTGACCAACCAGACGCCCTTCTACGGCGAGTCCGGTGGCCAGCAGGGCGATCACGGTGCGGTGTTCAGCGCCGACGGCGGCGAGATGGAAGTGCACGACACCCAGAAGAAGCTGGGCGACCTGCACGTTCACATCGGCAAGATGACCCACGGCAAGCTGAAGCTCGGTCAGGCGGTGGAGATGCGCGTCGACGGGCGCCGGCGCGCCGCGTTGCGCGCGCACCACTCGGCGACCCACCTGCTGCACGAGGCGCTGCGCCGCCGGCTCGGCGAGCACGTGACGCAGAAGGGCTCGCTGGTCGCCGAGGACCGCCTGCGCTTCGACATCAGCCATCCCAAGCCGCTGACGCCGGAAGACGTCCACGCCGTCGAAGCCGAGGTGAACGACCGCATCCGCGCCAACGCCGAGGTCGAAACCCGCTTCATGACGCCGGACGAGGCGATCGAGGCCGGAGCTCTCGCGCTGTTCGGCGAGAAGTATGGCGACGAGGTGCGCGTGCTCTCCATGGGCGGCAGCGACCCGCAGAAGGGTGGCAAGGCCTACTCGACCGAACTCTGCGGCGGCACCCACGTACGGCGCACCGGCGACATCGGCTTCTTCAAGCTCACCGGCGAGTCCGCGCTGGCCGCCGGCGTGCGCCGCATCGAGGCGGTGGTCGGCGAGGCGGCCCGCCGCCACGTCGAGGACCAGGAGGAACTGCTGCGCGATGCGGCGACGGCGCTGAAGGTCTCGCCCGACGAACTGCCCGGCCGGCTCTCCGCGCTGCTCGACGAGCGCAAGCGCCTGGAGCGCGAGATGGGCGAGCTGCGCCGCAAGCTGGCGAGCGGCGGCGGCGGTGCCGCCAACGACGAGGACGTGCGCGAGGTTGCCGGCCTGAAGTTCGCCGCCAAGGTGCTCGACGGCATCCCGGCCAAGGACCTGAAGCCGCTGGCCGACGAGTTGAAGAAGCGCATCGGCTCCGGCG
>DAIQBR010000179.1:4103-7439 GCA_036781105.1 Kiloniellaceae bacterium | reverse complement strand
GGAGGTCTGCAGTACCTCGGTCTCCAGCGCCAGGTTGTCCTGCAGGTTGGAGACGATGATCACGGCGACGTCGATCTCGCCGTTCAGCAGCAGGTGTTCCAGGTAGTCACGGGTGTCCTCGACGACGCTCACCTGGACAGCGGGAAAGACGCGGCGATAGCGCGCCAGCAGATCGGAGAGACAATAGCCGGCGACCAGGGTGGTGACGCCGATCTGCAACTGGCCGACCAGCGGCGCCTGCTCGCTGCGCAAAGCACGCTGCGCGTCGTTCACCTCGGCGAGGATGCGGTGGGCATGGCGCAGGAACTGCTGGCCCTTGTAGCTGAGGGAGACGCCGCGCGCCTGACGCTCGACGAGCTGAATGCCGAGCTCTTCCTCCAGTCCCTTGATCGCCTCGGTGACGGTCGACTGGGAGACGGAGAGCTGCTGGGCAGCGCCGGTGACCGAGCCGTTCTCGGCCACGGCGATGAAGTAACGGACCTGTCTGAGAGAGAGCGCCATGACCGCAAGCTATCATCAAGCCGCGGCAACTGCCGCAGCTTCGTCCTGCAAGCAGGTGTCGGTCCGCTCGTTCTAGAAAGTGATGAGGCCGAAGAGGTAGGTCACGCCGACGATCACCACCAGCGCCACGGCGATACCCTCGCCCCAACGCCAGAGGCGCCGCTTCTCGCTGCCTTCCTGCTGGCTCTCTACAACCGATCGATACATCTCGCCATCCCTCCCCTGCACGGCTCCCCGCCGTTCTGCGGACAGCCCCTCAAGCTCGAATGCTGGGGCGCCGGGTGCCTCCTTCTGACCGGAGGACTTGCCGGGCGCCACCGCCGGGGGCCTTCGCACGGGAACAAGGATAGCAAATCGCCGGGCCGGCGAGAAGTGTCGACAATCAAGGGCCGGAAAGGCGGCCTGGAGGTGGCCTCAGGCGTCGTCGCGCCAGAAGGCGGCGGCCAGGATCATGTCGACGCAGCCGCCGTCCGATGCCAGGGGCAGCAGCAGGCGCTGGTAGTCGAAGGTTCTGCTGTCCTTGCCGACGCCCTGGTTGTGGCGCAGGCAGGGGCGGCCCCGGGACACCACATAGAGGTAGTCCTCATGAATTTTTTCCCAGTCAGTGCCGATATAGGCTTCCCCCACCGTAAGACCGGTGGTGTCGCGACCCATGTGCCGCACCAGGGCGGTGCCCACCAGGCGGTAGCGCAGCTCCGGGACGCACTCCCCCGATCGCTGGGCCGGGACCTGTCCGGGCAGCGTCACATCGATCAGCATGAGGTGCGGCAGCAGCTGCGGGATATCGAGCGGATCGATGTCCCGGCGCGCAGGCAGACCGCTCCCGTCGCGCCGCCCGCTCCAGTAGTCGAAGAGGGCGCGCAGCGCGGGATGGTCGATCGCCTGGGGCGCCGGATCGCGTAGAACGTCTGCCATAAAAGTTTCTCTGTTCAGGTACTCGCTTGATCGAATATTTCTTAACGACGGCTCTTCTACTTGAAAAACTTCACGAGACCTGGAATCGACATTGCAGTGCAACATTTTTGTTGCAATCGGACGCAGTCCCGGGTATCACCGCGCCCATGAGTGACTCCACGAAAAACTCCAAGCCCAAGTCCGATCGCGCCTACGAGAAGAAGCGTCGGAGCTGCCTGATGTGCAGTTCTGACTTTGTCAGCTCTTGGCCTGGCGAACGGGTTTGCCAGTCCTGCAAGTCCACCAGCGCCTGGCGCGAAGGCATCGCCGCCTAAGCCAGCCACCTTCCCCGCCTGACCCCTGCCGCCGCGGCTTCCGGCCGCGATACGCCAGCAGTGACAACAGGCATCCGGGGCTTTCGACGAGCAGCGGTCCTGATCCACGCGGATCCAGAACCGGAAATTACTGGCAAACAGCCTGTCAGCGCGCCCTCCGCGGCGCGTGAAGCCTGCTGCGTGACGCTTGGCGCCTGCCGGCGCCCTACCGACTGCTAGGACTTGATGTCGAGCAGGCTGTCGGTCAGCTCGTCCTGGGTCTTCAGCGCCTTGGCATTGGCCTCGTAGGCACGCTGGGCCTGGATCTGGGTGACCAGCTCCTCGGCCAGGTTGACGTTCGGAATGGCGGCAACGCCGTTGGCGTCGGCATCCGGGCTGCTCGGCGCATAGACCTCCACCGAAGGCGGCGTCACCGGGCGCACCTCGGCACGCACCCCGCCGCCGGCGGTGGTGACATCCTGTACCTGCTTGGGCACGTAGGCCCCAGGCTGCTCAGCGGGGCCGTTCTCGCGGACCCCACGGCTGCGCATGTTGGCGATGTTGTCGGCCGACACCGCCACGCGCTTGCTGTTGGCCATCAGGCCCGACAGGGAAGCCGAAAAACCCGAAATCATGGGCAAGCCCTTCCTCTCCTTAGAACAAAGGTCATTGTACCGCTCCCGCCGCAGCGGCACAAATATTTGAATTTTATATACTTTTTACCAGAGTTGGCAGAAATCCAGGCCTATGCGCTGGTTGCAGGGCCGCCGCCCACCTATATTGGGTTGATATATCTCCGACCGATATATTCAATAGCCGTCCCGGCACTCAACCCCCGGTGCCAACCCTTGCAAGAGATTGCCCTATGGACGTGAAAACCCTCTGCCTCGGTGTGCTGTCCCGTGGCGAGGCCAGCGGATACGAGATCAAGAAGGCTTTCGAGGAAGGGCCCTTCAGCCACTTCCACCAGGCCAGCTTCGGCTCGATCTACCCCGCCCTGAACGCCCTCAGCGCCGAAGGCCTGATCGCCGGGCGCGCCCAGGCGCAGGACAAGCGGCCGGACAAGAAGAGCTACTCGATCACCCCGAAGGGAACCAGCGCCCTGGTCGCGGCCCTGATGGCGCCGCCGGCCCCCGATGCCATGCGCTCCGACTTCCTCTTCATCCTGACCTTCGCCCAGTACCTGCCGCCGGCACGCGTCGACGACCTGATCGACCAGCGCATCGCCTGGTACCGCGCGGCGCTGGAGCGCATGGAGGCCTGCGGCTGCGAGCCGGGGGCCGCCCCCGGCGCCGACTTCGTGCGCGGCATGGGCATCGCCGTCTACCGTGCCGCCGCCGAGTATCTGGAAACGCACCGCGTAGCGATGCTCGCCGAGATCGGCGAACCGCCCCTGCAGGTCGCGGAATAGAAGCGAACGGAAAAGCAAGCCGCCGAAGTGAACGAAACCGCGCAGCGGCACGTAATAGAACCAAGGACAAGCCCGCTGGCGAGCGCGACCACACAATGAGCCATTCTCAATGAAACGTTCGATCATCTTTGCCGTGCTGCTGGCCGTCGGCGCCACCCTCTGGGTCGCCTCCGGCCAGCTCGGCGAAAGCGGTGCCGAACCGCCGGCACAGAAGCC
>DAIQBR010000179.1:0-4057 GCA_036781105.1 Kiloniellaceae bacterium | reverse complement strand
ATCGACCTGCTGCGCGGCCGCAGCGAGGCCAACCGCCTGGTCGAGATCAAGTCGGAGACCGATGGGCGCCTCGCCGAGCTGCCCATCAACGACGGCACGCGCGTGAAGGCCGGCGACGTCATCGCCAAGCTGTCGCCGGGCGACCGCCCTGCCCGCCTCGCCGAGGCCAGGGCCCTGCTGGCGCAGCGCAAGGTCGAGTTCGACGCCGACAAGAAGCTGTCCCAGAAGGGCTTCCGCGCGGAAACCCAGCTGGCCGCGAGCCAGGCCGAACTGGAAGCCGCCGTGAAGATCGCCGAAGTGGAGCTCAGCTACACCACCATCCGCGCGCCCTTCGACGGCGTGATCGACGACCGGCTGGTGGAGATCGGCGACTTTATCGACCGCGGCGAAGCCGTCGCCCGGCTGGTCGAACTGGATCCCATGCTGATCGTCACCCAGGTGAACGAGCGTGACATCAGGCGGCTGAGCGTCGGTGCGCCCGGCCAGGCCCGCCTGATGGGCGGCGCGACGGTGACCGGCACCATCCGGCACATCTCCGCCATCGCCGACGAGGCGACCCGCACCTTCCGGGTCGAGCTCGAGGTACCCAATCCCGACCGCCGCATCGCCGCCGGCATGACCGCGGAGATCGCACTGCCGCTGAGCGAGATCGCCGCGCACCATGTCTCGCCCGCCGTCCTCACCCTGGCCGAGAACGGCGAGATCGGCGTGAAGGCGGTCGACGCCGAAGGCCGCGTCGCCTTTCACGCGGTGAGCATCGTCGACACCGACAACCAGGGCATCTGGATCACCGGACTGCCCGAAGAGATCACCCTGATCACCGTCGGCCAGGAATACGTCAGCGCCGGCGAGGCCGTGCGTGCCGTGCAGGAGTCGGAGATCGAAGAGAGCCTCGAGGATCTGTCGTGAACGCGATCATCGACGCCGCCATCTCCCACAGCCGCACCGTCATTCTGTCGCTGCTGCTGATCCTGGTTGCCGGCAGCGTCGCCTATGTCTCGATCCCCAAGGAAGACTCGCCGGACATCAACATCCCGACGCTCTACGTCAGCATGACCCACGAGGGCATTTCGCCGGAGGATGCCGAGCGCCTGCTGATCAAGCCGATGGAAAAGCAGCTGCGCGCCATCGAGGGCGTGAAGGAGATGAAGTCGACCGCCTTCCTGGGCGGCGCCAACGTGGTGATGGAGTTCGACGCCGGTTTCGATGCGGACCAGGCCCTGCTGGACGTGCGCGAGAAGGTCGATCTGGCCAAGCCCGAGCTGCCGGAAGACGCCGAGGAACCGACGGTCCACGAAATCAACCTCTCGCTCTTCCCGGTGCTCACGGTCTCGCTCTCCGGCACCGCGCCGGAGCGCAGCCTGCTGCGCATCGCGCGAGACCTGCAGGACCGCATCGAAGGCATCTCCAGCGTGTTGGAGGCAGAAATCGTCGGCGACCGCGACGAGCTGCTGGAGGTCATCATCGATCCCCTGGCGCTGGAGAGCTACAACCTGGACGCCGAGGACATCCTCACCATGGTGTCCAAGTCGAACCGGGTGGTCGCCGCCGGCGCGCTGGATACCGGCCAGGGCCGCTTCGCCATCAAGGTGCCGGGCCTGTTCGAGACCATGGAGGACATCGTCAACCTGCCGCTGAAGGTGAGCGGCGATGCCGTGGTGCGCTTCCGCGACGTTGCCAGCCTGCGCCGCACCTTCAAGGATTCCGACGGCTTCTCACGGCTCAACGGCCAGCCGTCGCTGGCGCTGAAGGTCTCCAAGCGCACCGGCGAGAACATCATCGAGACCATCGAGAGCGTGCGCGCCGTGGTCGAGGCACAGCGCACCGCCTGGCCCGCGACGGTCACCGTGGCCTACAGCCAGGACAAGTCCACCGACATCCGCAACAACCTGCTCGACCTGCAGAACAACGTGCTGAGTGCCATCCTGCTGGTCATGGTCGTCATCGTCGCCGCGCTGGGCATCCGCTCGGCCTGCCTCGTCGGCATCGCCATTCCCGGCTCCTTCCTGACCGGCATCCTGGTGCTGGCGGTGGCCGGCCTCACGGTCAACATCGTGGTGCTTTTTGCGCTCATCCTCGCCGTCGGCATGCTGGTCGACGGCGCCATCGTGGTCACCGAGTACGCCGACCGCAAGATGAGCGAAGGCCAGCCGAAGAAGGAAGCCTACGCCCTGGCCGGCAAGCGCATGGCCTGGCCGATCATTGCCGCCACGGCGACGACGCTGGCCGCCTTCCTGCCGCTGATGTTCTGGCCGGGCGTGGTCGGCGAATTCATGAAGTACCTGCCGCTGACCCTGATCGCCACGCTGAGCGCGTCGCTGTTCATGGCGCTGATCTTCGTGCCGACCCTGGGCTCGGTCTTCGGCAAGCCCGGCGGCACCGCCGACCCGGACACCATGAAGGCGCTGGCCGCCGGCGAGAACGGCGACCTGCACGACGTCAAGGGCTGGACCGGACGCTACCTGAAGGTTCTCGGCTTCGCGCTGCGCCATCCGGGCAAGATCCTGCTCGCCGCCGTCACCGCCCTGGTACTGGTCATGGGCGCCTATGTCAGCTTCGGGCGCGGCGTCGAGTTCTTCCCCGAAGTCGAGCCGCACAACGCCGTGCTGCAGCTGCATGCCCGCGGCAACCTCTCGGTCGAAGAGCGCGACGCCCTGGTGCGCCAGGTCGAGAGAGTCGTCCTGGCACTGCAGCGCGAGCACGGCGAGTTCCACGCCATCACTTCGGAGTCCATGGCGGCCTCCGGCCAGCAGGGGGGCGAGGAGGCCGAGGACATCATCGGCAAGATCACCCTGGAATTCACCGACTGGTTCTCGCGCCGACCGGCCGATGAGATCCTCACTGAGATCCGCGAACGCAGCGAGATCTTCGGCGGCATCCTGGTCGAGGCGCGCAAGGAAGAGTCGGGCCCGCCGGTCGGCAAGCCGGTGCAGATCGAGGTTTCCTCGGCCACCCCCGCACTGATCGATCCGACCACCCGGCGCATTGCCCAGGCGATGGAGCAGATGGGCGGCTTCGTCGACATGGAGGATGGCGGCCAGGTGCCGGGTATCGAGTGGGAACTGGTGGTCGACCGCGCCCAGGCCGCCAAGTTCGGCGCCGACATCAGCCTGATCGGCAGCTATGTGCGCATGATCACCAACGGGATGAAGCTGGGCGAGTACCGGCCCGACGACAGCAGCGAGGAAATCGACATCGTCGTGCGGCTGCCGCAGCAGTACCGCAACATCGAGCAGCTGGACCGCATCCGCATGCAGACCTCTTCCGGCCTGGTGCCGATCTCCAACTTCGTCACCCGGGTGCCGAAGCCGAAGGTCGGGCTGCTGCGGCGCACCGACGGCAACCGCGCGATGACGGTGAAGGCCGACGTCGCCCCCGGCCTGCTGGCCGACGACAAGGTGCAGGAGGTGCGCGCCTGGCTGGCGACGCAGCAGTTCGACCCGCGCGTCAACATCGAGTTCAAGGGTGAGGACGAGGAGCAGAAGGCCGCCTCGGATTTCCTCGGCAAGGCCTTTGCGGTCGCCCTCTTCCTGATGGCGATCATCCTGGTCACGCAGTTCAACAGCTTCTACAGCGCCGGGCTGATCCTCAGCGCCGTGATCATGTCGACGGTCGGCGTCATGATCGGCCTGCTGGTGACCCACCAGCCCTTCGGCATCGTCATGTCGGGCATCGGCGTCATCGCCCTGGCCGGCATCGTGGTGAACAACAACATCGTGCTGATCGACACCTTCGACCGCCTGCGCGAGACCATCGCCTCGCCGCGCGAGGCGATCCTGCGCACCGGTGCCCAGCGCCTGCGCCCGGTGCTGCTGACCACGGTCACCACCATCCTCGGCCTGATGCCGATGGTGCTGGCGATGAACATCGACTTCTTCTCACGCACGGTGCAGGTCGGCGCGCCCTCGACCCAGTGGTGGCGCCAGCTGTCGACGGCCATCGTCTTCGGGCTGACCTTCGCCACCCTGCTGACCCTGGTGGTGACGCCCTCGGCGCTGATGCTGCGCGAGAACGTCCGTGCCTGGCGGGCCGGACGGCGCGAAAAGCGGCAGGCCGC
>DAIQBR010000178.1:0-7462 GCA_036781105.1 Kiloniellaceae bacterium | reverse complement strand
CGGTGGACGGCTGGCTGGCGAGTCAGTGGTGCATCGTCGAGGGCGACCCGACGGGGCCGCACTCGATCAAGGTCTACATCGAGGGCGACCTCATCCGGAACTTCGACTTCGAAGTGAAGAAACCGGCAGAAATCCGCAACAACTAAAGAGTTTTCAGTAGCTCTCCACGCCGCTGATCTCGCAGTCGCCGCGGGTGTACTCCTTTTCGACCGTGCAGCTCTGTTTCAGGTCGATGTAGAGCGATCCCTGGCAGGATTTGAAGCGGACCCGCGCCTGATGGTGGTCGATCGACGCGGCTTTCTTCACGTCGGAGATGGTGACCTCGCGGATGTCCTTGCTGTCGAGGTCGCGGACCGAGAAGTGCTCCTTCAGCGTCTCGGCGCAGGCATGGAACTGCCAGTCGCTGAGCTTCTGGCCGAAGCAGCCGTCGTCGCTGCAGTTGTAGGTGGCCTCGATGTAGGCCTCAATGCGCTCGGCGTCGGCGACCATCTCCTTGGCGTCCTCGGTGATCCGCAGGCAGGCGTTGCGCAGGAAGCCGTCGCCGCGCCGCTGGCCGTAGCCGATCGATCCGTAGGGCGACATGCGGGCAAGACGGTTCAGCACGGCCGCCTCGACGTGGGCACCGCAGATCTGCGACGCCCGGGCGACGTAGCCGATGTACCACTCGTACTTCTGCATGTCCGTCCAGTTCGGATTGGGGCCGCCGGAGGACATGATCGCGCCACGCGCCACGCCGGAAAGCCCCAGGCAGACGGCTACACTCAATAGAATCAATGAAATAAATCGCATTCCTCGCTCCCTGCCGCAAGACTTTGCGCACAACCCCCAGGCTCAACAGCCGGACTCATGCTAGCGCAAAACGCGATTGGGAGGCAAACGCGACAAGGCGGTAGGGCCGGCCGGCGCGCGAAAAGACGGCCGCTGCGGCGCGGGCCCTCAATAGGCGCTGACGCCCGCCACTTCGCAGTCCCCGCGGGTATAGTCCTTTTTGACGCGGCAGCTGTCCTTCATCTCGACGTAGAGCGAGCCCTCGCAGCTCTTCAGCCGTACGCGGGCATGGTAGTCCCAGTGCCCGCCGGAGATCACATCGGAGATGGTCACTTCCGTGGTCTCGTTGTCGATGGACCGGCTGGACAGGTAGGCCTTCAAAGAGTCGGCACAGGTGTGGGACAGCCACTCGACCAGCTTCTGCCCGTAGCAGCCCGTGCCGCTGCAGTTATAAGCGGCCTCGATGTAGGCGCGGATCTTGTCGGCATCGGCGACCAGTTCCTTGACTCTGTTGTTGATGCGCCCGCAGGCCGGGCCGGCAAAGCCGTCACCCGTCACCGAGCCGAGGCCGATGTCGCCATAGGGGCTCATGCGCGCCAGCTCGCGCAGCACGGCGGACTCGTTGTAGGTGCCGCAGGTGTTCGCCGCGCGCGACATGTAGCCGAGGTACCACTCGAACTGCTGCATTTCGGTCCAGTTGGGATTGGGACCGGGCGCCGACAACATGCCGGCGCGCGCCGCGCCGCCAAGGCCGAGACAGAGAATAAAACTCAGCAAAATCAAGGAAATATACCGCATTATTCGCTCCTCGGCGCAAGCACCTCGCGCACAACCTTTGGGCTCAATTGCCGGGATCATGCTAGCGCCAAGCGGGACAGGCACGCAAACGCGACGATGCAGCAGGGCCGGCAAACGATGCGGAAAGATGCGCGGACGGTGGAACCCAGCGTCGCGCCCGAGTGCCTGACGCTCATGAAGCTGACGTCGCCGATGTCCGCATCCTTCACGGCATGCTCTGCCAGGTGGGCCTCGCAGTGTGTCGGCGCAGGTGTGGTTCACCCAGGTCGCAAGCTGCCGGCGGTGGCAGTCCTTGCCGCCGCACTGGCAGGCCAGACCGGCTCGACGCAGGACAGGGGAGCAGCGCGCAGGGGCCGGGAAAGCCGCCTTTTCCCGGATCTATTTCGCGCATAATTTATATTATGGAAAATACGATGTCATTCGACCAAGGGCCGCGGCGAAGCGCCACGCTGACTTTAGCGATCTGCCTCCCGAACGACAAAGGGCCGCGCGATGCGCAGCCCTCTTTCGGCGTCCTCTGGGAAGCTGTCTCCGGCGGATATGCCCGGTGCCGGAGACAGTCCCAAGGACGAAGGTAAAACCGTCTTTGATCGACGGGTGTTCTGGCCTTTAGGCCGCGACGGCCGGACGGTCGTCGTTGGCACGCTCGTCGGCGGCCGGCGCTTCATGATCGTAGACCGCGGCCAGCGCCAGGCGCTGCGCCAGGGCGTCGCCCGCCACGCGGGCCTGGGCCTGCGGGCGCGGATCGTAGCCGCGTGCCACGTCGGCGATGTCACCACGGGTGATGCCGATGTCGTCGAGCTCGCGGTCGGTCATGCCCGACAGCACGTCGTAGGTGCGACGATACTCGAGGTAGCTCGAAATCTTCGATACCACGGTCTTCACGGCGCTGCGGATGCTGCTGGTGGCGTCGATGAAGATGTCGGCGATCGCCTGGGCGCGCATGGCTTCGGCGCGGGCAATGGGATCCTGGATATTGCTGAAATCAATGTTGCTCATGGTTTTCGTCCTTTGAGGCCGCCCGCCAGAGGCGGCAATCCGATGTTTGACCCGGCCGCCGCTCGCCATAAGCCTCGAAAAAGGCCAATGCGGCCTGAAATGGAGGGATGTCCGAGGGGCCGCCGGGTGTGTCTGATGAGCCCTATATGGACCCATCCGAGCCATGCGACGAGCGCAGATGCTGCACCGCAGCAATGCGCTTATGGCATGTCGGCCTAACAAAAAGTTAAGCCATTGCAATAACCTACGGGTTTCAGGGAGTTAGCCGGCCGGCGCCGGGAAGCCTTCGCCGGCGCCCCCCGGGCCGCACGCGGCTCCGGCGCGGCGGCGGCCCCGGCGATCGCCGGATGCCGCCGGCCGGCCCGGCGCTCTTCTTAAATGGCGCTTTGCCCGGCCGGGCTCTATAATCGGCAGTAAGCAGTGGGAAAACCTCTGCAATTACAATGTGTTCGGGGAAGAGGTTCATGTCTGTCCGGTATCTCTGCAAGGGCGGGGTCCTTGGCCTTGCCTGTCTGCTCGCCGTCCTGGCGGGCCCGGCCGCGGCCGAAACGGTGCGCTACGAGGCACCGCCGGCACCGCGTATCGCCGACTATAAGGAAACCCCTGCCCTGCAGGCCGCCGTCGAGGCCGGCAAGCTGCCCCCCGTGGGCGAGCGCCTGCCGGCGCTGCCGCGGGTCTCGGTTTCCGGGCCGGATCTTTCGGTCGGGCGCCACGGCGGCGACATCCGCATGCTGATCACGCGCGACAAGGACGTGCGCATGCTGATCGTCTACGGCTACGCGCGCCTGGTCGGCTACGACGAGACACTGGAGATCGTGCCCGACATCCTGGAGTGGCTGGAGGTCGAGGACGGGCGCATCTTCACCATGAAGCTGCGCGAGGGCCACCGCTGGTCGGACGGCCATCCCTTCACCGCGGAGGATTTCCGCTACTTCTGGGAGGACATCGCGCTCAACGAGGAGCTCTCGCCGGTTGGCCCGGAGATCACCCTCAGCGTGAACGGCGAGTTGCCGAAGTTCGAGGTCATCGACGAGACCACGGTGCGCTACAGCTGGCCGACGCCGAACCCCTTCCTGATTCCGGCCCTGGCCGGTGCCCGCCCGCTGGAGCTCTTCGTGCCGGCGCACTATCTGAAGCAGTTCCACCCGAAGTACGGCGACGAAGCCAAGATCGCCGCCGCGGTGGAAGCGGCCGGCGCGCGCAACTGGGCGCAGCTGCACAACAAGATCGGCGACATGTACAACTCGACCGACCCCGACCTGCCGAGCTTGCAGCCCTGGAGCAACGCCACGCCGCCGCCCTCGACCCGCTTCATCGGCCAGCGCAATCCCTTCTACCACCGCATCGACGCCGCCGGGCAGCAGCTGCCCTACGCGTACCGCTTCATCCTGGACGTGGTGGGCGGCGCCCTGGTGCCGGCCAAGACCGCCGCCGGCGAGGCCGACCTGCAGTCGCGCGGCCTGAACTTCTCCGACTACACCTTCCTGAAGGCGGCCGAGGAGCGCAGCGACTACAAGGTGCGCCTGTGGAAGACCGTGCGCGGCTCGCAGCTCGCGCTCTATCCGAACATGAACGTGCAGGACCCGGTGTGGCGCAAGCTGAACCGCGACGCCCGCTTCCGTCAGGCGCTTTCGCTCGGCATCAATCGCAGCGAGATCAACCAGGTGATCTACTACGGGATCTGCCTGGAGGTGAACAACTCGGTGCTGCCGGCCAGCCCGCTCTTTAAGGAGGAATACGGCCAGGCCTATGCGGACTTCGATCCCGCCCGCGCCAACGCCCTGCTCGACGAGGTCGGACTCACCGAGCGCAACGGCGACGGCATCCGCCTGCTGCCCGACGGCCGACCGCTGGAGATCATCGTCGAGACCGCCGGCGAGAACACCGAGGAGAGCGACGTCCTGGAGCTGATCCGGGATTCCTGGAAACAGATCGGCGTGAAGCTCTTCACCAAGCCGTCGCAGCGCGAGGTGCTGCGCAACCGCGTCTTCGCCGGCGAGACCGTGATGTCGATGTGGTTCGGCTTCGAGAACGGCATCCCGACGCCCTACTCCAGCCCGGCGGAATTCGTGCCGATCAGCCAGCAGAGCCTGCAATGGCCGATGTGGGGACAGTACATCGAGACCCGCGGCAACGCGGGCGAAGCGGTGGACATGGAAAAGGCCAAGCGGCTGCTGGAACTCTACGACCTGTGGATCGCCGCCGACACGCGGGCCCAGAAGGTCGAGATCTGGCAGGAGATCCTCGCGATCCACGCCGAGCAGGTCTACACCATCGGCCTCGTCGCCGAGGTGCCGCAGCCCATCGTGGTCGCCAATGCCCTGCGCAACGTGCCGCCCGAAGGCATCTACAACTGGGACCCCGGCGCCCAGTTCGGCATGTACCGCCCGGAGCGCTTCTGGTTCGACAGGTAGGGGATGAACGCAGGATGAGCCCCACCGCCCTCAGGCCGCTTGCAATCTGCGGCCTGATCGGTGCGGGCCTGGCGGCCTGCCAGCAGACGCCACCGCCGCAGGCCTGCACCTCCATCGAGTACGCGGGTCCTGCGGAAGCCATGGAAGCCCTGCTCGCCGATCCGACGACGAAGCGATCGATACAAGGCGGGTGGTATCTGATCGAGCGGCGCCGAGGTGGGCTCACCGAATACTGGACCTTCACGCCCGCCGATCATCCCGCGCATCCCAGCGTCGGGATGCGCGTCGGCTGTCAGGGCGAGGGTGGGGCGTGGCGCGTCAAGACGAACCTGATCTGCCAGGCGAGCAAGCCGGTCTGCGATGCGCTGCTGCAAGATTACTTGGAGCTCGACGAGCAGTTGCGGCAGCACCTGGAAGAGACCTACGGAAGCAGCACATAGCCGTGGCGTCCCCGACTACCGTCTCTCTTATGCTCAGCTCCTCACCTGCTCCGCCGCCGTAGCGCTGTCGGTGACCGCAACGACCTCGAAGTCCACGAGGTCCGACCAGGCGTCGATCCAGGGTTGGAGATCTGCCTCGCGCGCGCAGTCCATGAGCTGGAAGCAGCGCGCGCCGGCGGTGTCGACCCAGGAGTCGACGAAGCGCACACCCTCTGGGATCATGCGGCCGCGCTCGGCGAAGCGCTGGTAGACCGCCTTGCCGCTGCCGTCCCTGAATCGTTCTATCACCATGAACAGCATGGCGCGGGCTCCTCTTCACGCCTCGTCCTTCGAGACGCCCCTTCGGGGCTCCTCAGGATGAGGCTCTCTCTTCAATTGACCTCATCCTGAGGAAGCCGCGTAGCGGCTGTCTCGAAGGACGAGGTCAATCGGCAGGATCAGCGAAGGGCAGCTCGCAGACCGTTGCGTCGCGCCGGCTGCCGTCGGGCAGGACAACGGCGAGGGCGGTGCCGGGCTGCCAGTGGTCGCGCTCGATCATGGCGAGGGCGATGTTGGTCTTCAGGCGCGGCGACCAGGTGAGCGAGCTGACCTGCCCCGCGAAAGCGCCCTCTCCTTCCCCCTGGCCTTCGACCCGCCAGAAATCGCGGCAGGAGCTAAGCGGCGCGCCTGCGATGCGGAGGCCGCGGATCTGGCGCAGCGGCCCGCTTTCGCTGAGCCGCAGCAGCGCCGCCTTGCCGATGAAGTCGGCGCCGTCCAGCCGGCAGTAGCGCTCCAGTCCGCACTCGAAGGGGTTGTTGTCTCGGGTCATGTCGGAGCCGTAGGACAGCAGCCCGCCCTCGATGCGCTCGATGAGGTTGGGGCAGCCGGGGCCGACCTCGAGATCCTGGCCGGCGTCCCACAGCGCCTGCCACAGCGCACCGCCGAGCCGGGAGTCGTCGAGATAGATCTCGAAGCCGCCCTGCTTGCTCCAGCCCGAGCGTGCGACCACAAGGGAGCGCCCCTGGAAGCCGAGCCGCTCGAAGCGGAAGAAACGGATGTCCCCGACCGCATCGCCGAAGACCCGCGCCATCAGCGTCTCCGCCTTGGGGCCCTGCACCGCCAGCGGCGACACGTCGGGCTCCGACACCGCGACGTCGAAGCCGTGGCCGAGCGCCAGCCCCTTGGCCCAGAGCAGCACGTCGCTGCTGGCGATGGAGAGCCAGAAATGGTCCTCGGCCAGCTTCAGGACGACCGGATCGTTGATCATGCCGCCGGCCTCGTCCAGCAGCGGGCAGTAGACGCACTGGCCGATTTGTACCCGGCGGGCGGCGTCCGGCCCGCGCAATTCGACCTGGCGCTCGCAGGCGACGTCCCAGAGCTGCACGTGCGCGCGCAGGTGCCAGTAGTCCTCCTCCAGGGAGCGGAAGACCGAGGGCAGGACCATGTGGTTGTAGACCGTGTAGGCCTTCACGCCGCTGGCTTCGACCTGGGCGCTGTAGGGCGTGGAACGGAGACGGGGCGAGAGCGCGAGAAGGGGAGCCGGCATCTGACAAATCCGATAAAGGCGCAGAGAGGACGATGCCGGCGAGCATGGCGTGACAGCGGCGGCCCCGTCCCCCGCGCAGCGTCACCAACGATGCTCTTTGCGACCTAGACCTCCAGCACCAGGCCGTCGTAGCCCGGCACGACGCCCGGCGGGCAGCGGCGCTTCAGCTCGTCGTAGTCGAGTTCCTGATTCATGTGGGTGAGCACCGCCTGGGCCGGCTTCACCCGGGCGATCCACTCCAGGGTCTGGGCGGTGTGCGAGTGGGTCGGGTGCGGGTCGTCGCGCAGGCAGTCGACCACCCACAGCTTCACGCCGTCGAGGACCTCAAAGGCGGTCTCGTCGAGGGCGCTGGCGTCGGTCGAGTAGGCGAAGTCTCCGATGCGGAAGCCGAGGGTGACGTCCGGCCCGTGCGCCTGCTGAAAGCTGCGGATCGGAATGCCGGCGATCTCGAAGGGCCCCTCGATGGTGCGGTCGTGCAGCAGCGCCGGATAGAGGTTGCTCGGGCCGCGGCTGGAAAC
>DAIQBR010000177.1:6761-7485 GCA_036781105.1 Kiloniellaceae bacterium | reverse complement strand
GAGGTGTAGAACAGCAGCCAGGTCAGCATCTCCTCGTAGTTCATGGTCTGGGCGATGTGGTCGACGGCGACGAGGCCGGCGTCGGCCGCGGGGTCCGGATCCTCGGCGACCGGCTCGAACTCGATCTCCCAGACGCGGCCCAGCTCGCTGCGGTCATCGATGAAGTGCATCACCCCGCCGCCGACGCCGCGGATCGCCGGGATCTTCAGCTCGCCCGGCCCGACCGGCTGCTCAAAAAGGTCGGCCCCCAGGGTGCGCGCCCGCTCCACGGTCGCCGCGGCGTCCTCGACCTTCAGGCCGATGTCGCAGACCGCGGTGCCGTGCATCAGGTAGGAGGAATGGGCGAAGCCCTCGCGCTCGCTGTTCACCACGATGTTGATGGCGCCCTGGCGCCACAGCTCGACGTCCTTGGCGATGTGCCGCCCGGCGCGGCGGAAGCCGAAGTGGCGCAGCAGGCCGCCCAGTTCCGCCGCCTCGCGCTCGTCGGCGGCGAACTCGATGAACTCGACGCCGGAGACCGCCACGCGGTCCGGCATGGCCGGGACGGAAAGCGCGATGCCCGGCTCGGCGCGGCGCACCCGGTCCATGAGGTAGAGCAGCGCGCGGTGGCCGTCGTTGGAGATGGTCTTGGGCGAGCCGCCGCGGAACTGGTCGTTGAAGATCTCCAGCGAGACCACGCCGTCGTAGCCGGTGGCGGCGACCGCGCGCATGAAGCCGGTGACGT
>DAIQBR010000177.1:6218-6723 GCA_036781105.1 Kiloniellaceae bacterium | reverse complement strand
AGTACAGCAGGTCCATGTCGATCAGCGGCGCGTCGGCCAGCTGCACGAAGAAGATGCGGTCGCCGGGAATCGCGCGGATCGAGTCCGGGTCGATCTTGCGCGCCAGGGTGTGGAAGGAGTCGAGGATGAGGCCGACGTTGGGATGATCGGCGCGGCGCACCACCTCCCAGGCGTCGCGGTGGTCGTTCACGTGACGGCCCCAGGCGAGCGCCTCTTAGCCGATGCGGATGCCGCGGCGGGCGGCGCGCTCGCCCAGCTCGGCGAAGTCGGCGGCGGCGCGGTCGATGCCGCCCAGGCAGAGCGGCGAGACGTTGGAGCAGACCAGCATGAGATCGGCGCCGAGCTCGCCCATGAGGTCGAACTTGCGCTCGGCGCGCTCGAAGGCGCGGGCGCGCTGCGGCTCCGGCATGCCCTCGAAATCTCGGAAGGGCTGGAACAGCATGATCTCCAGCCCGTGGTCACGCACCAGGCGGGCGGCGTCGCGCGGCAGGCCGTCGAAGGCGAG
>DAIQBR010000177.1:0-6176 GCA_036781105.1 Kiloniellaceae bacterium | reverse complement strand
CCGCGAGCTTCTCCTGAAAGTCGCCGCTGATCGATACCGTGGCGATGGCCGTGCGCATGGAGGCTCCTCTGCTGTGGCTCAGACTTCGGGGCCGGCGCCGGCCTCGTGCAGCGCGCGGCGCAGGCGGGCGGGGTCGACCGGGCGGCCGGAGAACAGCCGCCAGGCGTCGACGCCCTGGTGGAAGAACAGCTCGTAGCCGCCGATGACGGTCAGCCCTTCGGCGGCGGCGTCCTTCAGGAACTGCGTTTCCAGTGGCGTGTAGACGGCGTCGAAGGCCCAGGCTGCGCCGGACATCTTCTCGCGCGGCAGCGGCGTGCCCTCATAGCCGACCATGCCGAGGGGGGTGCAGTTCACGAAACCCTCCAGGTCCGATGGGAGACCCTCGGCATTTTGAGAGAGAGTGACGGCCAGATCCGGAGCGGCGGTGGCGAGGCGCGCGGCGAGGTCCTCGGC
Organism: Kiloniellaceae bacterium; assembly: GCA_036781105.1. Taxonomy (GTDB): domain Bacteria; phylum Pseudomonadota; class Alphaproteobacteria; order Kiloniellales; family Kiloniellaceae; genus Pelagibius. The sequence goes on along the minus strand of DAIQBR010000177.1, from coordinate 5,723 downwards.
CTTGGCGCGGTCGAGGTCGACGATGTGCAGCGCGGCAAGGCCGAGCTTCAGCAGGGCGAAGGCCACCGCCTTGCCGACCCCGCCGGCGCCCAGCAGGCAGACCCGCCCCGCCGGCCGTTCGCCGCGCTGCGCGCGGTAGGCGGCGATGAAGCCGCTGTAGTCGGTGTTGAAGCCGCGCACGACCTCTTCTTTCGCGCCACTCCGGGCGCCGGCTGCCTCGAAGAGCACGGTGTTCACGGCGCCCATGGCGCGCACCAGCGGGTCGGCGATCTCGACCCGGCGGGCCGCCTGCTCCTTGTAAGGGTAGGTGATGTTGAGGCCGCGATAGCCGCCGGCCGCGGCGCGGGCGAAGGAGCCCTCGAAATCGCAGCCCAGTTCGCGCGGGACCAGGCGGTCATAGCCGACGGCAAGGCCGCAGAGCTCGCCGGCCAGGCGGTGCAGCAGCGGCGCCTTGGACTGGGCGATGTTGTCGCCGATGAGGCCGAGCTTCAGCGCGGCGGGACCCGCCGCTGCCGCCACTGCCGGCGCCGGGATCAGCGCTTTTCGACATGGCGTACGATCATCTCGACCACGCCGTCGCGCAGCGAGGCGAGTGAGGCCGGTGAATCGAGGTCGCGCTTGAAGATGCGCGAGAAGGTCGAACGGTTGGAGACGTTGAAGAAGCAGAGCGCGGAGATCTTCCAGTGCAGTTCGACCGGATCGAGGCCGTCGCGGAAGACGCCGTCGCGCAGACCGCGCGCCAGCAGGCGGCCGATGGTGTCGATGGCGGCGAGGTTCAGCTCCTGGATCACCGTGGACTGCGCCAGGTACTCGGCGTGGTGGATGTTCTCGATCATCACCAGGCGGATGAAGTCCTCGTGGCTGTTGTGGTGGTCGAAGGTGAAGCGCACGAGGCGTTCCAGGGCTGCGACCGGCGGCAGGTCGTCGAGCTGCAGGCTGGCCTCGAAACTGCGCACCTCGCTGTAGGCGGCCTCGAGGACCCGCAGATAGAGGCCCTCCTTGCTGTCGAAGTAGTAGTAGATCATCCGCTTGGAGCACTTGGTCTTGGCGGCGATCTCGTCGATCCGCGCGCCGGAGAGGCCGCGCTGCGAGAACTCCTGCGTCGCCACCTCGATGATGTTGCGCCGGGTGCCTTCCGGGTCGTTGGTCCGCCCCGTGGCGGTCTTCTTGCCCGCCGTCGAGCTCTTCTTGTCCGCGGCGCCATTTTTCAGGGTTTGGGCTGCCATGCTTCCGCTGTTCTCCTTGGACCTGGTTTATCCGCCGAGTTTACGGGCGGGACTCCGCCATGCCCAAGAAAGTTGTCCGCTCACGGCCAAAACGGCCGGACTGAGGTGCGCGGGACGCCCTCCCGCGGGACCCCCAGGGATCACCATTGACATAAACTAACTAGTTCGTCCATTCTCTTCTGAAAGGCGGGCCGGAGACAAGCTACCGGCCGGCCGATCACTGGGAGGAATGACAATGAGCTTTCAATTGACCCGGCGCTTCGCGCTGGCGGCCGGTGCCGTGCTGGCCACGAGTGGACTGCTGGCCGCCACGGCGGACAGTGCCCTGGCGCAGGACAAGCCGACCCTGAAGTTCGCGGCGGTGTTCAGCGACAGCGACATCCGCGCCGATGCCATGCGCCAGCTCGGCGAAGACCTCGCCGGCGACTTCACCTTCGAGCCCCATTTCGGCGCCACCCTGTTCAAGCAGGGCACCGAACTGGTCGCCCTGCAGCGCGGCAACCTGGAGACCGGCATCGTCGCGCCGCAGGACATCGCCAAGCAGCTGCCGTCCTGGTCGATCCTGACCGCGGCCTACCTGTTCCGCGACGCCGATCACCTGAAGAAGTTCTTCGCCAGCGAAGCGGGCCAGGAGATGAAGAAGCAGGCCGAGGAGGAACTCGGCATCCACATCGTCGCCCCGGTCTACTTCGGCGCGAGGCAGGTCAACCTGAAGCCGGAAAAAGAGATCAGGACCCCGGCCGACATGGCGGGCATCAAGCTGCGCATGCCCGGCGGCGACGCCTGGCAGTTCCTCGGCACCGCACTGGGCGCCAACCCCACGCCGATGGCCTATGCCGAGGTCTATACCGGCCTGCAGACCGGCGCCATCGACGGCCAGGACAATCCCCTGCCCAACGACTACAACATGAAGTTCTACGAGGTGACCTCGCAGATCGTGCTGACCAGCCACCTGATCGGCTACGACCTCTTCGTGGTCTCCAAGAAGACCTGGGAGAGCCTCTCCGACGCCCAGCGCGAGAAGCTGGAGAGCGCCGCCAACAAGGCGATCGACTGGTCGACGCAGAAGCACCTGGACGAGGAAGCCCGCCTGGTGCAGTTCTTCAAGGACCAGGGCCTCAAGGTCTATCAGCCGGACGTCGCCGCCTTCCGCGACTACGCCCAGAAGATGTACCTCGAGTCCGAGCTGGCCAAGGACTGGCCGGACGGCATGCTCGACAAGATCAACGCCCTGTAAAGGACTGCCCGGTACCCCTGCGAAGCGCCATCGGCACGGCGACGCCGGCGACGCTTCGCAGCGGGCCTGACCCACAACGATGATGCCGGCTCTCCGCAAGCTCACCCCCTGGCTGAGGCGCCGGGCGGAAAACATCGCCGCCGCCCTGCTGGCGGCGGTCTTCGTCTGCTTCATCCTGCAGATCGTGTTCCGCTACGTCCTGGGCTGGCCGGTGGGCTGGACCCTGGAGGTCAGCACGCTCGCCTGGATGTGGCTGGTGCTGTGGGGCGCGGCCTTCGTGGTGCGCGAGCGCGACGAGATCCGCTTCGACATCCTCTACAGCTCGGTCTCCGACCGGCTGCGCCGCGGCTTCGCAGTGGTGACCAGCCTCGCCCTGGCGGCGGCCTTCATCGTCTCGCTGCCCGCCGTGGCCGACTACGTGACCTTCATGCGGGTCGAGAAAGCCTCTTACATCGGCATCCGGCTGGATTACCTCTTTTCGATCTACCTGGTCTTCGCTATCGCGGTCATCGCGCGCGCCCTGTGGCGCGCCCGCGCCGCGGTGAAGGGCGAGACGCCGGAGCCGGGCGATCCTTCCCTGCTGAGGGAAGAATGACACTCCTCAGTCCCTTCTCTCTCTGTCTTGTGTCGATGATCGGCCTGGCCGTGCTGGGGCTGCCGGTGGGCTATGCCATGATCACCGGCTCCATCGTCTACCTGCTGGTGGCCGGGCAGGACATGAGCATCGCCGCCGAGCAACTGCTGCAGGGGTTGCGCGGCAGCTTCGTGCTGCTCGCCATTCCGCTGTTCATCATGTCGGCCGAGCTGATGAACGTCGGCAGCCTGTCGAACCGCCTGCTGCACTTCTGCAACGCCGTGGTGGGACGTTTCAGAGGCGGCCTGGGCCACGTGAACGTGGTGCAGAGCGTGATCTTCGCCGGCATGTCGGGCTCGGCCATCGCCGATGCCGCCGGCGTCGGCCGCCTGATCATCAGCATGATGACGCGCGAGGGCCGCTACACCAACAGCTACGCCGCGGCGATCACCGCCGCCTCCGCCGTGGTCGGGCCAATCATCCCGCCGTCCATCCCCATGGTGCTCTTCGCCCTCGTCTCCGACGCCTCGATCGGCTACCTCTTCCTGGGCGGCGCGGTGCCGGGGCTGCTCATGGCCGCCACCCTGATGGCGATCAACAGCGCCATGGCGCGGCGCCGCGGCTTCCCGGTCGAGGCTCCCGTGCCGTTGAGGGAAATCCCCGGGATCAGCCTGCGCGCCTTCCCCGCCCTGATGATGCCGGTGATCCTGCTGGGCGGCATCTACGGCGGCATCACGACGCCGACGGAAGCGGCCGCCGTTGCCGCGGCCTATGCCTTCCTCATTGCCACCCTGCTCTACCGCGACGTTTCCCCGGCGAAAGCCTATCAGGCGGTGCTGGCCAGCGCGCGCTCCAGCGCCTCCATCGGCATCCTCATCGGCGGCTCGCTACGTGGTCACCATCGAGAACATTCCGGCGAGCCTCAGCGCCCTGCTGCGCGACTACGAGTTGAGCGCGACCGGCTTCCTGCTGCTGGTCAACGTGACGCTGCTGATCCTCGGCTGCCTCTTGGAAGGCATCACCATCCTGCTGGTCATCGTACCGATCTTCATTCCCCTGGCGCAGGCGCTGGGCATCGACATGGTGCACTTCGGCGTGGTGGTGGTGGTCAACCTGATGATCGGGCTCATCACGCCGCCCTACGGGCTGCTGCTGTTCGTCGTCGCCAGCGTGGCGCGAGCGCCGCTGATGCCCATCATCCGCGACATCGCGCCATTCCTGGTGGCGATGCTCGCCGCCCTCGCCTTCATCACCCTGGCGCCCGACGTGGTGCTGTGGCTGCCGCGGCAGCTCGGCTACGGCGGCTGAAGGAGACTCCCATGGCAAAACCCGTCTTCGTCCTCAACGGCCCCAACCTGAACCGCCTGGGCACGCGCGAGCCCCAGATCTACGGCACCACGACCCTGGCCGACATCGAGGCCCTGTGCCGCGCGGCGGTGCCCGGCCTGGCCGTCGAGTTCCGGCAGACCAACCACGAGGGCGAGCTGATCGAGTGGATCCACGAGGCCACCGACACCGCCGCCGCCATCGTCATCAATCCGGCGGCCTGGTCCTTCACCTCGATCGCGGTGCTCGATGCGCTGAAGATGTTTCCGGGCCCGATCGTGGAGCTGCACATCTCCAACATCCACCGCCGCGAGGCGCACTACCACCACTCCCATGTCTCGAAGGTGGCGACGGCAGTGATCTGCGGCCTCGGCGCCGAGGGCTATCCGGTGGCGGTGAAGGCGGCGGCGGGGCTGGCGAAGGCCGGCGGCTAGGCGGGCGGTACCGCGACAGGCAGCGGAGGCACGTTACTTGGACGCGGCAGCAGCCTTGCGCGCGTGGCTCCAGGTCGCAGAACCGGACTCCACGCTCTCGTCGTTCGCCGACAGCGGGCTCATGCCATCTTCACCGCCCTCGTCACGGTCGTTGAGCACCTTCTGCAAGGGGCGCAACGGACGACGGAGGTAGGGACTGACAAAGGTTGCGCGGCTCCCTGAGCCAAGCTTTTTCAACGGGTTTACCCTGCTTTTGTAACGCGTTTTCTGACGGTAGCAGGATGCTCGCACCGCCCCGTAACCAAGTCAACGAAGCCCCCGGCGGCCAGCCTGTGGAACTTGGGGGTAAGTGAAAATTCAATTGCCGCTTCAATAGCTAAGGAGCCCGCCGCGACAGCCCGCGCGGGACGCCGGCAAAGGCCGGGCACCACCTGTAGGCGAACAATTACACCGGAGGCGCTAACCGACCGCGGCCCGCCGCCGGTCGGTCAGACGGACCAGAAGGTCGTGGAAGGCAGCGTCGCCGTCCAGCGCGCCGGCCCGCAGGGCGTCGGTGAGGGAGGTGTCGGGCGGCAGAGACGACGCGGCAGGCGCCGCGGCGGCGCTTTCGGCGAGCCGGCGCAGGATGTCCGCCTCCTCCGGACCGCCGTCCTGCACCAGTTCGTTCCGAACAATCCTCAGGGCGTTCGCGATGAGCCGCGCGCGATAGCGCGCATCACCCTCAAGATGGGGCAGCATCTGGTTCAGCAGCTCGGCACGGGCGAGCTCCAGCAGGCGCGCGGCATCGGGCTCGCCGCCGCGTCCCTTGCGGTCGGTCATCGGTCGCTCCGCTCTGGCCAATACTCAATTGTCATGCTCGGACTTGTTCCGAGCATCCAGGGCCGCGTGCACAGGTGCCTGCCGCCCTGGACCCTCGCAACAAGTGC
>DAIQBR010000176.1:0-7500 GCA_036781105.1 Kiloniellaceae bacterium | reverse complement strand
GCAGCGGGTCCGGTGAGCGCAGCCCCTTCACCATGCCGATGGTGACCGGGAAGAAACAGAGGTACATGGAGATGAGCGCCTTGGGCACCAGGCCGGTAAAGCCGATGTTGCCCAGCACCACGATGATCATCGGCGCGATGGCGAGGATCGGGATGGTCTGCGAGGCGATGACCCAGGGCAAGAGGCTGCGGTCGAGCGTCTTCACATGGACGATGCCGACCGCCAGCACGATGCCCAGCAACGTGCCCATGGCGAAGCCGAGCAGCGTCGAGGAGAGCGTCACCCAGGCGTGGTAGACCAGGCTGCGCTTGGAGGTGATCTTGGTGCCCAGGATGGACTTGTCGAGCTCAGCCACCACCTGGTGCGGCGCCGGCAGCACCGGGCGCTCCATTGCCATGGCGTCGCCGGCGAGCTGCCCGAACGACCAATCGACCTCGCGGCGCTCGTAGCCGTCGATCAGCAGCGGCGCGTTCAGCCAGACCGCGCCGAGATACCAGAGCACCAGGATCGCCAGGATGACGGCGCTCAGCGGCCCGGCACGGCCGCCGAAGGCGCGGGCCAGCAGGCCGCGCGGGGAGACGTGAGGCGAAGTCAGCGCCTCAGTCGTCATAGCTGTGCCCCGCGCGCAGCCCCTCGCGCACCCGGTGGGCGATCTCCGCGAACTCCTTGCTTTCGCGGGCGTCCAGGGTGCGGTCCGGCGGCAGGTTGCAGTCGATGACGTCGACGATGCGCCCCGGGCGCGGCGACATGACGACGATCTTCGACGACAGGAAGACCGCCTCGGGGATCGAGTGGGTGACGAAGACCACCGTCTTGCCGGTGCGCTCCCACAGGCGCAGCAGCTGCTCGTTCAGGTGGTCGCGGGTGATCTCGTCCAGCGCGCCGAAGGGCTCGTCCATCAGCAGCAGCTCGGGCTCGAAGGAGAGCGCGCGGGCAATCGAGACACGCTGCTGCATGCCGCCGGACAGTTGCCAGGGGAATTTCTTCTCGAACCCCTTGAGGTTCACCAGGTCCAGGTAGCGCGCCGATCTTTCCCGGCGTTCCGCGGCACTTAGGCCCATGATCTCCAGCGGCAGCTGAAGATTGCGCTCCACCGTGCGCCAGGGATACAGCGCCGGGGCCTGAAAGACGTAGCCGTAAGCCCGCTTCAGGCGTGCCTCTTCCGGGGTCACGCCATTCACCGAGATGCGGCCGGCGGTCTGGCGCTCCAGGTCGGCGATGACCCTCAGCAGGGTGGTCTTGCCGCAGCCCGAAGGCCCGATGAAGGAGACGAAGTCGCCGGCCTCGACGGTGAGGTTCACCTTGGAGAGCGCATAGACAGGACCGTCGGCAGTCTCGAAGGTTAGCGAGAGATCTTCAACCTCGATGACAGGTTTTGCGGCCGCTTCCGCCGCCGCCGTTTCCGCCGTTTCCCGTCGCATGCCCGCGCCCGCTACCGCCATCCCTGAGGCCCTCTTTCGGGGTTCGGGGCATTGCGACGCTTCCGGCCGGAAAGGTCAAGCACTCGCCCGCTCCAGCATGGCGTACATCAGGACGTTGCAGCCGGCGGCGAGGTCCTCCGGGGTGGCGCTCTCGGCCTCGTTGTGGCTGACGCCCTCCTCGCAGGGCACGAAGATCATCGCCGTGGGCGCCACGCGGCTGACGTAGCAGGCGTCGTGGCCGGCACCGGAGATGATCTCCATGTTGCCATAGCCGGCCGCGCCGGCGGCCTGCTTCACCGCGCCGACGCAGTCCTTGTCAAAGACGATGGGCGGCGAATACCAGATCATGTCCACGTCGGCCTCGATCTTCGCCGGTTCGCAGATTTCCTTGCAGGCCTTGCGCAGTTCCGCCTCCATGGCGGAGAGCGTGTGGTCGTCCGGGTGGCGCAGGTCGACGGTGAGGAAGACGCTGCCCGGGATGGTGTTCCGCGAGTTCGGGCTCACCTGCATCATGCCGACGGTGGTCACCGCGTGCGGCGGATGCGCCAGGGCGATCTCGTTCACCGCCTGCACCAGCTTCGCGGCCGCCACCAGGGCGTCGCGGCGGCGGTTCATCGGCGTCGTGCCGGCGTGGGATTCCGAACCGGTGAGGGTCACCTCGAACCAGCGCTGGCCCTGGGCACCGGTCACCACGCCGATGGTCTTCTTCTCCGCCTCCAGGATCGGCCCCTGCTCGATGTGGGCCTCGAAGAAGGCGCGGATCGGGTGCTTGCCCGGCGTCTCCTCGCCCAGGTAGCCGATGCGCTTCAGCTCCTCGGGTCTTGCCGTCCGGGTCCTTGCGCGAGTGGCCGTATTCCAGGTCGAAGACCCCGGCGAAGACGCCGGAGGCGACCATGGCCGGCGCGAAGCGCGAGCCCTCCTCGTTGGTCCAGACCGCGACCTCGATGGGCGCCGCCGTCTCGATGCCGTTGTCGTTCAGGGTGCGGATCACTTCCAGGCCGGCCAGCACGCCGAAGACGCCGTCGAACTTGCCGCCGGTCGGCTGGGTGTCCAGGTGGCTGCCGGTGGTGACCGGGTCCAGCTTGGGGTCCGTGCCGGGCCGCCGCGCGAAGATGTTGCCCATCTTGTCGACGGTGATGCTGCAGCCCGCTTCCTGGCACCACTTCACGAAGAGGTCTCGGCCCTCGCGGTCGAAGTCGGTCAGCGCCAGGCGGCAGTTGCCGCCGGCCACGCCCGGGCCGATCTTCGCCATCTCCATGAGGCTGTCCCACAGCCGGTCGCCGTTCACCTTCAGGTTCTTGGGATTCAAAGAGTCCATGACTATCGCTACTCCGCCGCCTTTTTACTGAAGGGATTGCGTGGGTCCTGGGTCCAGTTCATGTAGCCCTTGCCGTTCTCCACCTCGACCATGGAGATGCAGCCTTCGACCGGGCAGACGTGCATGCAGAGGTTACAGCCGACGCACTCCTTGTCGATCACCTCGTAGCGTCGCCCGCCGTTCTGCTTGCTCGCGGCGATGGCCTGGTGCGAGGTGTCCTCGCAGGCGATGTGGCAGAGGCCGCACTTGATGCAGAGATCCTGGTCGATCTTCGCCACGATCTCGTAGTTCATGTCGAGATGCTGCCAGTCCGTCACGTTGGGGATGGCCGCCGCACGGAAGTCGTCCAGCGTCCGGTAGCCCTTGCCGTCCATCCAGTAGCCGAGGCCGTCGATCATGTCCTCGACGATCTTGAAGCCCTTGTGCATGGCCGCGGTGCAGACCTGCACCGAGCCGGCGCCGAGCGTCATGAACTCGGCGGCGTCGCGCCAGTTGGAGATGCCGCCGATGCCGGAGATCGGCAAGCCGGCGGTCTCCGCGTCGCGGGCGATCTCGGCCACCATGTGCATGGCAATGGGCTTCACCGCCGGGCCGCAGTAGCCGCCGTGGGTGCCCTTGCCGCCGACCACGGGGGTCGGCGCCAGGGCGTCCAGGTCGACCGACATGATGGAGTTGATGGTGTTGATGAGGGAAACCGCGTCGGCGCCGCCCTGCTTGGCCGCCCGCGCCGGCCCCAGGATGTTGGTCACGTTGGGCGTCAGCTTCACGAAGACCGGCATGCGGGTGTGCGCCTTGCACCAGCGCGTCACCATCTCGATGTACTCCGGCACCTGGCCCACCGCCGAGCCCATGCCGCGCTCCGACATGCCGTGCGGGCAGCCGAAGTTCAGTTCCACGCCGTCGGCGCCGGTCTCTTCCACCTTGGCCAGGATGGCGCGCCAGTTCTCCTCCTCGCAGGGCACCATGAGGGAGACGATCATCGCGCGGTCGGGCCAGTCGCGCTTCACCTGCTTGATCTCGCGCAGGTTCACCTCCAGCGGCCGGTCGGTGATCAGCTCGATGTTGTTGAAGCCGGCCATGCGGGTGCCGTTGTAGCTCATGGCCCCGTAGCGCGAGGAGACGTTCACGATGGGCGGGTCCTCGCCCAGGGTCTTCCACACCACGCCGCCCCAGCCCGCCTTGAAGGCGCGCACCACGTTGTATTCCTTGTCGGTCGGCGGCGCCGAGGCGAGCCAGAAAGGATTGGGCGACGTCACGCCGCCGATCGTGCAACGCAGGTCAGCCATGTCGGGTCTCCTCGGTTCGCACCGTTTAATCCGCACACTCAACTGTCATGCTCGGACTTGTTCCGAGCATCCAGGGCAACCGCTCAGTGTTTGGCCCCTGGACCCTCGCGACAAGTGCGAGGGTGACATCCCGGGGGTACGTCATCTCCCGCCCCCGCGCAAAAACGCGTCGATCGCCTCGGCGGCGACCTTGCCGTCCTGCACCGCGGCGACGGTGAGGTCCTCGCCGCCGGCGATGCAGTCGCCGCCGGCCCAGACGTCGGGCAGCGAGGTGCGGCGTTCCGCGCTGACGGCGATCTTGCCGCCCTCCAGCTTCGGCGCCTCGCCGCCGCCATTGGCTTTCGGCAGCGGGCTCAGGGTCTGGCCGATGGCCTTGAACAGCATATCCGCCGGCAGGGTGAAGGTCTCGCCCGTCCCGATCAGCCGGCCCGCCTCCAGGCGGGTGTATTCGAAGACCGCGGCCGTCAGGTGCCCGTCCTCGCCCTGTAGCGCGTGGGGCTGCGCCCAGTGCTTGATCTTCACGCCGTTGGTCTGGGCGAAGTCCTGCTCGTGGTGGGTCGCCGACATGGCTTCAGGGCCGCGGCGATAGACCAGCGTGACGTCCTCGGCGCCCAGGCGCTTGGACTGCACGGCGATGTCGATGGCGGTGTTGCCGCCGCCGATCACCACCACCTTGCGGCCGACCGGCAGCGCCTTCAGGTCCGGCGCCTGGCGCAGCTCGGCGATGAAGTCGACGGCGTTATAGACGCCGTCCATCTCCTCGCCCTCCAGCTCCAGGGCGCGCACGCCGCCCAGGCCCATGCCGAGGAAAACGGCGTCGTAATCGCGCCGCAGGTCGCTGAGCGAGAAATCCCGTCCCAACGCCTGGCCGTTGCGGATCTCGATGCCACCGATGGCCAGCAGGAAGGCCACTTCGCGCTGGGCGAAGCTGTCGGGCACCTTGTAGGCGGCGATGCCGTACTCGTTGAGGCCGCCGGGCTTGGGCTTCGCCTCCAGGATGACCGCGTCGTGGCCGCGCATCGCCAGACGGTGGGCGCAGGCAAGCCCGGCCGGGCCGGCGCCGACCACGGCCACGCGCTTGCCCGTCGTCTCGGCGCGGGTGAAGGGGTGCGGGCCGCCGTCCATCACCGCGTCGGTGGCGTAGCGCTGCAGCAGGCCGATCTGCACCGGCTTGGATTCCTGGGTCATGCGCACGCAGGCCTGCTGGCACAGCACCTCGGTCGGGCAGACCCGCGCGCAGGCGCCACCCAGGATGTTTTCCTCCAGGATGTCCTGTGCCGCGCCGCGCAGGTTGTCGGTCGAGATCTTGCGGATGAAGCTGGGGATGTCGATGCCCGTCGGGCAGGCTTCGATGCAGGGCGCATCGTAGCAGAAGTAGCAGCGGCTGGCCTCGACCAGCGCCGCCTTGCGGTCGAGCGGCGGATGCACGTCGCTGAAATTCTCCGCGTAGGCGGAGTCCGGCAGACGCCCGGCGCGAATGTCCGGCTGGTTTCCCATCCCATGATCTCCCTGTCCTCGAAGGTGCAAGTGCTCTTGCGGCACCTTGCTTACCTGTCGCGAAAGACTGTAGCTTTGTCCTGACCAAGCGGTCAATTAAATTTGACCAGATGGTCAGGTTTTAATTCTGCTGAATGGTCAATAAAAAACCGCTGTAAATCAGGAAGATCGCCACAAAAGCCGAACCTTCATGAGAAGGCAAACGTAGGAGTGCGAATGTCGGACGCGCTGGCCAAGGGGGCGGCATCGAAGGAAGCGGAGGCCCCGGACTCAACAGGGGACGAGTCCTCCCCGGGGCACATCCGGGTGCGCAACCGCGCGCTGATCCTCGCCGCCGCCGAGGAGGTCTTCGCCACCCAGGGCTATCGCGGCGCCACCACCGCGGCCATCGCCAAGAAGGCCGGCCTGCCCAAGGCCAACGTGCACTACTACTTCGGCACCAAGGAGGCGCTCTACGCCGCGGTGCTGGACGACATCCTCGGCCTGTGGCTCGGCGAGCTCGACCGCATCACCGAAACCAGCGATCCCGCAACCGCACTCGCCGACTACATCCGCGCCAAGATCCGCCACTCGAAGGAACGCCCCCTCGCCTCCAAGGTCTATGCCAACGAGATGATCCGCGGCGCGCGCCACACCGGCGACTTCCTGAAGAACGAGCTGCGTAACCTGGTGAAGGAGAAGGCCAAGGTGCTGCAGGCCTGGGCCGACGCCGGCAAGATCGAGCCGGTCGACCCGGTGCACCTCTTCTCGATCATCTGGGCGGCGACCCAGCACTACGCCGATTTCGACGTTCAGGTCGGCGCCCTGCTCGGCCGCCGCCAACTGGCCGCCAAGGACTACGACGAGGCGGCGGAGATGATCGTGCGCATGGTCCTGCGTTCCTGCGGCCTGCGCTACCGAAGCCCCCGATAACGAAGCCAGAATCAAAGTGAGCCCCCATCAAAGCGAGTAAATTATGATCAAGGCGGTGATCCTGCTGAAGCGCAAGGACGGCATGACCCTGGAGGACTTCTCCGACTGGATGCTGAAGGAGCACGTGCCCCTGGCGCTGAAGCTGGAAGGGCTGAAGCGCTACCAGGTGAACATCGCGCGCGACCCCGACGGCGACTTCGACGGCGTCAGCGAGCTGTGGTTCGACAGCGAGGAGGACATGCTGGCCGCCTACGCCACCGCGCACGGCAAGGCGGTGGCCGCGGACTCCCTGGCCCATGTGCGCTCACGCACCCGCCTGGTGGTCGACGAGCACCCCTTCACGCCGACGAGCTGACAGACCCGGAAGCACAACGATGTCCCTCGTCGTCCGGGTCGGTAACAGCCGCGCCGACTGGTGGCGCGACGCCCTGCAGGAACTGCTGCCGGAGATCGACTGCCGCGCCTGGGACGACGCCGGCGACAAGGCGGCGGTCGACTATGCCGTGGTGTGGAAACCGCCGGCCGGCGGCCTCAAGACCTTTCCCAACCTGAAGGTCATCGTCTCCATGGGCGCCGGCATCGATCACCTGCTGGCCGACCCGGAGTTGCCGCGCCACGTCCCGGTGATCCGCACCGTCGGCCCGGAGCTGACCCAGCGGATGCGCGAGTATGTCCTGCTGCACGTGCTGCGCTTCCACCGCCGCCTGCCCGACATCGAGGCCAACTCGGCAAAGCGCGAGTGGGAGCAGATCGTCACCCCGCTGGCGCAGGACCGCCCGGTCGGCATCCTCGGCCTCGGCAACATGGGCGCCGACTGCGCGCGCCACCTCGCCGCCGTCGGCTTCGACGTGCACGGCTGGTCGCGCCGTCCCAAGCGGATCGAGGGCATCACCTGCCACAGCGGGTCCGACGGCCTGAAGGACCTGCTGAAGGTTGCGCAGATCCTGGTCTGCCTGCTGCCGCTGACGCCCGAGACCGAGGGCATTCTGAACAAGGACCTTTTCGCGCAGCTGCCCGAGGGCGCCTGCCTCATCAACGCCGGGCGCGGCCGGCACCTGGTCGAGGA
>DAIQBR010000175.1:6656-7509 GCA_036781105.1 Kiloniellaceae bacterium | reverse complement strand
GGATTTCGCCTTCTATCTCGACTGCCTCGACGCCGGCGGGCGCTTCTTCCTGCTGCGTGAGGCGCTCTACCGCTATCGCCTGCGCGGCGACTCGCTGACCGCGCGCCACTCGATCGCGGACCTGCGCCGGCTGCAGGAGGTCGACCGGCGCCTGTTGCTGCGCAACGGCGGCGGCGCCCCGCCGGCGTTTCGCACCGCGCTGCGCCGCCACAAGCGCAGCATCGACCGGCGCCTGCAGTGGCGCGTGGTGATTGCGGCGGTGAAGCAGCGCGCCTGGCTGGACGCGCTGTCGGCCGCCCTGAAGGGCCCGCATGTCTTTAGCTATGTCTGCGGCCAGTTGGCGGCGGAGGCCTGGCGCCGACTCGGGCCGGCCAGAGGGAGGGGCAAGGCGAGAGCGGCGGAGACGTAGAGCGCGCCGAGCAGAATCTGGATCAGCGAGTGTTGCCGGAGCAGGGCGTACTCGCTGAGCGAATAGACCGCCACAAAGATCACGAAGAAGGCGGGCAGGGCGGCCAGGGCGCGGCCGTCGGCCCGCAGCAGGGCGGCGGCGCGTGCGGCGAAGAGCAGCAGGACGAGACCGGCCAGCGCGAGGCCGACGAAGCCGAGCTGCACGGTGATGTCGAGATAGCTGTTGTGGAAGTTCTTCACCTCCTGGCGCAGCAGGTGCTGGACGTAGGCGCCGGGCGAGCCGTCGCCGAGGTTCCAGAAGGCGTCGAAGCCGTTGCCGAGCCAGGGCCGCGCCTCGATCAGGCCCTGCGCGAAGTCCCACAGCAGCGAGCGGCCGGTGAGCGTGCGCTCCTTGCCGAGCGCCTCCAGGGTCACGCCGACGGCGTCGAGGTCGAAGGCCAGCAGG
>DAIQBR010000175.1:677-6631 GCA_036781105.1 Kiloniellaceae bacterium | reverse complement strand
ATGGCGGCGGCGAACAGCAGCGCGATGACGTAGGCGACGGCGCGCAAGGGGGCCGGTGCGCGGCGGGCGAGCAGCAGCGGCGCCGCGACGGCGAGCCCGCCGGTCATCAGGATCGCGGTGCCGGACTGGCTGAAGGCAACCAGCAGCAGGGCGAGGCCGGCGGCGAGGAAGGTGGTGAAGCGGCGCCAGCCGTCGGCGAAGAGCAGCAGGCAGCAGACCAGCAGCAGCACCATGCGCCCGCCCAGCACGTTCTTGTGCGGGAAGATGCCGCGGGCGACGCCGTTGTGGTCGTAGGCGAAGCCGGCCTGGGCGAGGATCGCGGCGAGCGATACGAGCGCCGTGGCGGCGAGCACGAGGAAGAGGGCACGCGCGAGGTCGAAGAGCGTGAAGCGGGCGCCGAAGTAGACGCTGATGAGCACCGTCATGGCGAGCTGTACGGCGCTGCGCAGGGTCTGCCCGGGCGCGTCGGACCAGACGTAGGAGAGTCCGGCCAGCAGCGGCCAGCTGAGCAGCGGCAGCGCGACCCACAGGCCACCAAGGAAGGCGCCGTAGCGCAGCACGAAGAGCGCGAGGGCGACAAGGTAGATGAGATACCAGGCGGCCGACTGCAGCGCCGGCTGCAGCGACAGCGCATAGGCGGCGACGGCCAGCACGACGAGCAGGAAGCCCCACTCGAAGAGGAGCAGGCGGTCGGTCGCAGGTGCTGTGGTGTCGGCGCTTTCGGAATCGGCGGCTGCGGACATGTGCCTCTGCTTGCGGAGCTGCGGGAGGGGCGTCGCCGGGACTGCCATTTGAACGCCTGCGCCCAGACTAGGTTCCGCTGCCGGCAGGTTCCACAGGAATGCTTACGGGTTCCATCCCGTCCGCAAAAAGCCACAGCGAAATCCGGGCGATAACACAAACCATTTGCGCGCTGCGGTGTTACTCATCTGGCAGTGCAGTAAGTACTTGAGGGGATGTCTCGGCCGGCGCCCAGGCCGAGGCTTCGCAGGCGACAAGGATCACACAACAAAGATCCGGCGCCCGGCGGAAATGACCTGTGGATCGCATTGCCACTGACCTGGGACCAAGGGCCTGGCTCCACGGAACGGACAGAGGGTTTATTGCGATGGATGCTGCGCTGGCGGCACTTGGATTCAAGAGCACAACGGACCACGGGCCAATTCCACGTATCGTCGTGGAGCTGGCCTTTCGTATCTGCGACCTGATGATGCTGGGGGTGACGGGCCTGGCGGCCTTTTTTCTGCGCCAGGCGGACAACCCGGCGCTGCCCTACGACCCCTATATCGGCGCCATCGTGCTGGCGACGCTTGTCGCCATGCCGATTCTGCACCGCTTCGACGTCTACCGCGAAGACTTCATGTTCTCGCGGCGGATTCCCTTCGGCAGTCTCTTCGCCGCCTGGACGGTGACCTTCTGCATTCTGCTGGCCGCCGCCTTTCTCATCAAAGTCTCCGACAGCTACTCGCGTGCCTGGGCGCTCAGCTGGTTCCTCGCCGGCGGGGTCGGCCTCGGCCGCCTGGCGCTGCGCCGCTGGGTGCAGGGCATGTCGTTGGCGGGATGCTTCGCCAACCGCACGGTGATCGTCGGTGCCGGCGAGCAGGGCCGCCGCCTGGCCGGCTACCTGCGCCGCCACGGCGACGCCAACACCAGGCTGATCGGCTTCGCCGACGACCGCGGCGGGCGCGTGCCGCGCGAGAGCGAGGGCCTGCGCCTGCTCGGCAGCGTCGACCAGCTGGTGGAGATGATCCGCCGCGACCAGGTCGACCAGGTGATCGTCGCCCTGCCGTGGACCGCCGACCGGCGCCTGCGCGAAGTGGTCGGCAAGCTGGAGAAGACCCCGGTGCCCATCCGCCTGGCACCGGACGTCGCCGCCTTCAGCTATCCCGGCCGGCGTTTCACCACGGTCGGGCGGCTGCCGATGATGCAGCTCTTCGAGCGGCCGATCTCCGGCTGGTCCTTCCTCGCCAAGAACATGGAGGACCGCCTGCTGGCCGGCGGCCTGCTGATCGCGCTTGCGCCGCTGCTGGCGCTGATCGCGCTGGCGATCCGGCTGGACTCGCCGGGGCCGGTGTTCTTCCGCCAGAAGCGCTACGGCTTCAACCACAACCTCTTCGACTGCTGGAAATTCCGCACCATGCATCACCACATGACCGACGCCAACGCGGAGGTCCTGACCCGGCGCGACGACGCGCGGGTCACCCGGGTGGGCCGCTTCCTGCGGCGGACCAGCCTGGACGAGCTGCCGCAGCTCATCAACGTGGTGAAGGGCGACATGTCTTTGGTCGGGCCGCGCCCGCACGCCACCTCGGCCAAGGCCGCCGGCCGGCTCTACGAGGAGGCGGTGGACGCCTACGCCGCGCGCCACCGGGTGAAGCCGGGCATCACCGGCTGGGCCCAGGTCAACGGCTGGCGCGGCGAGACCGATACCCTGGAAAAGATCCAGCGCCGCGTGGAATACGACCTCTTCTACATCGACAACTGGTCATTGGCACTGGACCTGAAGATCCTGCTGCGCACCGCCGTCGTCGTGATCGGCGACCGCGAGGCCTACTGAGTCCGTGCCGCCCGATTTTTGCCCCTGCAACCTTCGCCGGCTTCGCCGGTTCACTCTCCAGTCCCCGCCGTTCGAGTCTCACCGGAACCCCAATGCACGAGGTGACCGCCAGATGATCAAGCAGCCGCACAAGGCCGTAATTCTCCTGGGCTTCGGGTCGTCCCGCCGTTCGAAGGCCTGCGACGGCATCGCCCTGCCGCCTTCCGCGGCGGAAAACGCAGCGGTGCAGCAGGCGGTTAAGGAGGCGCTGGCCGCCGGCCTGAAGGAGCTCATCTTCGTCACCTCCGACAGCCGCACGCCGGTCGAGGAGCAGTTCGGCGGCCTGGACGGTGGCTTGGCCGGCGCCCGTGCCGAGCGGGTGGTGGTCGCCCGCCAGTTCGCCGCCCGCAGCCTGGGTCACGCGGTCTGCGGCATCCGTCACCTGCTGGAGGAGAAACCCTTCGTGCTGCTGCTGCCCGAGGACATGCAGGGCCACGGCGGCAGCGACAGCACGGCGCGCCTGCTGGCGGCCTACCGCGCCGGCGGCGGCAACCTGGTGGCGGTCGGCGACGAGGAGGTGCTGCGGCGCGACGGCAGCTTCGCCGCCGCGGCGACCGCGGCGGCCGGGCGCTACCTGCTGCAGCCGGCCGTGCTGGACGCGCTGGAGGAGGCACCGGAGGCCGGTCTCTCCGGCGCCCTGCTGACCATTGCAGAAGCCTGGCCGCTGACCGCCGTGCCGCTGGCGGCGGCGCCGCAGCCCGTCGTGCCGGCCTCGGAAGCCCCGACGCTGCGGGCGCCGCGGCCGGTCGCCCTGCTTGCGGCGGCCGCCCCGGAGGCCGCCGACTAGGCCGCCGACTAGCCCGGCAACAGAACCACAAGCAACCATAGGAGCACCGCATGAAACTGGGGGGATCCGCGCGACGTCTCTGCGTCCTGCTTTGCCTTGCCCTGCCGCTCGCCGCCTGCGCCGGCAGCCTGTCTTCCCTGCCGCCCCTGCCGGAGAGCGAGGCCGGCCCCTATACCCTGGGGGCCGGCGATCTCGTGCGCCTGCAGGTCTTCGGCCAGGAGGAACTGAGCCGCGAGTACCTGGTGAGCGATTCCGGCACCGTGACGCTGCCGCTGATCGGCTCGGTCGAGGCCGCCGGCAGCACGCTGCCGGCCTTCGAGGACGCGGTCGCGGCCAGGCTGCGCGACGGCATCCTGGTCGACCCCAACGTCACGGCGGAGATCATCACCTACCGCCCATTCTACATCCTGGGCGAGACCCGCGCGCCGGGCCAGTATCCCTACGTGCCGCGCATGACGGTGCTGACGGCGGTGTCGATGAGCGGCGGCTTCACTTTCCGCGCCGAGGAAGACGAGGTCTCCATCACCCGCCTGGTCGACGGGCGGATGACGGAGTTCCGCGCCGACCCACTCGATTTCGTCGAGCCGGGCGACGTGATCAACGTCTACGAACGTTACTTCTAAAGCCGTGGCTTTCCGGGCTACGGCGACCTCCGGTGTAGCGCTGCTGCGCGGGCGGGAACGCCTGCTGCTGGCAAGCGGCGCGGCGGCCTGGCTGCTCGTTGTCGGCGACCCCGCAGCGCAGGCCCAGCAGGGCGCGACACCACAGGAGGAGCTGCGCAGCTCACCGCAGGGCAGGGTACCGCTGAACGATGCCAGCGGGCCGACGGCCGTTTTCGAGCGGCCGCGCCCGGACTATGACGCCAAGGGGATCGATCTTGGCGGCTTCCGGCTGTTCCCGACCGCGACGGTGAGCGAAACCTACGATGACAACATCTTCGCCGCGGAATCGGGCGAAGAGGACGACTTCATCACCGCGGTCACCGCGGGCCTGCTGGCCAGGAGCGAGTGGTCGCGCCACGAGGTGGAAGTCGAGGCGGCGCTGCGCCATGAGAAGTACCTGACGAACGACGACCAGGACCGCACCGACTACATCCTTCGCCCGACCGCCGAGCTGGACCTCGGGGGCCGCGACACCGCCCGGCTGAGCGCCGAACACAGCAAGCGCACCATCGGCCGCGACGACCCGGAAGACAGCGGCGGCGAAGAGCCCACTGAGTTCTTTCGCTTTGCCGGCGGCGGTGAATACATCAAGCGGGTGAACCGGCTGTTCTTCGGGTTGAACGGCTCGGCGCGACGCGACGACTACATCTCCTCCGGCGACAACGACCTGGACCGCAACGAGTATCGCTTCGGCCTGCCGGTCGGCTACGAGGTCTCGGCGAAGACCGACGTGACCCTGGAGCCCTTCGTGCGGCGCCGCGACTTCGACGAGGTGGACTCCACCGGTGCCGATCGCGACGCCTGGGCCGGCGGCGCGACGGTGGGGATCGATACCGAAGTCACCTCGCTGCTGCACCTGAACTTCGATATCGGCTTCGTCGCCAACGATTACGACGACACCCGTTTCAACGACAGCTTCGATCTGATCTTCGGCGGCGAAGCGGTCTGGTACGTGACGCCGCTGACCACGGTGAAGGGGCGCGCCGAGCGCCGCGACATCGCAACCAACGAGCCGGGCTCCTCGTCAAAGACGCAAAGCAGCCTCGGCCTGGAGCTGCAGCACGAGCTGCAGCAGAATGTTCTGGTCGGCGGCAAGCTGCGCTACATCAACGACGACTTCCGCGATGCCGACCGCCGCGACGACCGGGTGGTCGCCGGCCTCGGCGCCGAGTACCTGCTGAACCGGCATGTCTCGCTGACGGCCGACTACGAGTATCAGCAGCGCTGGTCCGACCGCGACGGCGAGGCCTTCGACCGCAACCTGGTGATGGTGGGCCTGAAGACGCGGTTTTAGGGAGAATGAGCACTGTCGAGGTGCCGAAACTCGCCCTTCGAGACGGCGCTGACGCGCCTCCTCAGGGTGAGGTTTCATCTTTCGACCTCATGCTGAGGAGCGAGCGTTAGCGAGCGTCTCGAAGCACGAGGTCGAGCGGCGCTCAGCCGCTCATTCTATCCACTTGCCCGTGTGGCTGCCCAGCGGCATGGACGGCTGGTGCCAGCGGGCGGGGGTGCGGGAGAGTTGGGCGGCGTGGCGGATCGCTTCCAGCTTGCCGAAGCCGGACTCGCTGGTTTCCAGGTAGGGTTCGGCGTCTTCCGGGGCGGGTGCCGGGCAGGCATGTCCGCCGTCGATGCGGCCGAGACTTTGCAGCCAGCGTCCGGTGCGTGCGAGGGAGACCTTCACGTGCCAGCTGCCGCCTTCCCGGGCGCGGCGGGTGAGGGCGGCGATGGTGCCCAGCGCCATGAGGTAGCCGGAGGCGTGGTCGAGCGCCTGGCAGGGCAGTTCCTTCGGGCCCTCTATGCCGGCGGCCTCGGCCTCGGCGTGGTTGATGCCGCTGGCGGTCTGCACCAGGGAGTCGAAGCCGCGGCGCTCGGCCCAGGGGCCTGCAAAGCCGTAGGCCGAGAGGCTGAC
>DAIQBR010000175.1:0-636 GCA_036781105.1 Kiloniellaceae bacterium | reverse complement strand
CCGCGGGCGCCAAGGCCGCCGGGACGATAGCCCTGCACGAAGACGTCGGCCGCGCGCAGCAGGTTGCGCAGTCCGGTCCGGCCTCCATCGTGGTCCAGGTCGATGTGCGCGGAGCGCTTGCCGCGCCCGGTATCGACGATCAGCGAGGCGATGAAGGGCAGGTGGGGCGAGCCGATCCGCAAGACTTCGGCGCCGTGGGCGGCCAGCGCCCGGCCGCAGACCGGCCCGGCGATGATGCGGGTGAGGTCGAGTACGCGGACCCGGCTGAGCGGGCGCGCCGCGGGCAGCAATTCATTGATCGGGGCGCGGCCGATGCGCTCGACCGAGACCAGGGGCTGCCCGGCGAGCGCGGCGCCCTGGGGTGAGGCGAGCCACTCCGCGGGGCTGCGCATCATGGTGGCGACGAGACCGCGCGCGGCAACGGCGTCCTCGAAGGCGTCGGCCTGCCAGCCGTCGAGCGCCACCTGCACCGACTCGCGCGTGTAGTCGCAATCCAGCAGGTCTAGGATGCCGTCGCGGTGGTGCGGAAAGTTGGTATGTATGCGTACCCAGCGCCCATCGCCGCAGCGGTAGGTCCCGGCGATGGCATCCCAGGGCGAGGCCGGGGGCTCGCCGTCGACGCGGAAATAGCGTTCG
>DAIQBR010000174.1:3342-7578 GCA_036781105.1 Kiloniellaceae bacterium | reverse complement strand
AGGGGCGTGCCTGGGCCAGTTCTCCCGGCAACCTTTTCCTCTCCATCATCGTGCGGCCGGACTGCGCGCTTTCGCAGGCCGCGCAGTTCAGCTTCGTCACCGCGGTGGCGCTGGGCGACGCCATCGGCAGCGTTGCCTCGCCGCAGATCGCGGTGAACTACAAGTGGCCCAACGACGTGCTGCTGAACGGCCGCAAGGCGGCCGGCATTCTGCTGGAGTCAAAGGGCAACGCCGAGCAGCGGCTGGAGTGGCTGGTGATCGGGGTCGGGGCCAATGTCGCCTCCTTCCCGCCGGAAACCCGGTTACCGGCGACCAGCCTGCACTTCGAGGGCTGTCCCACGACGGTCTCCGCCGTCGACCTGCTGGAGGCCTTCGCCCGCCACATGCTGTCCTGGATCAACGTCTGGCTCGACGAGGGTTTCGCGCCGGTGCGCGAGGCCTGGCTGCGCCACGCCCAGGGCCTGAACGAGCAGATCGAGGTGCGCCTGCCGCAGGAGACCCTGCAGGGCGTCTTCGCCGGGCTCGACGCCGAGGGCACCCTGGAACTGCGGCTGCCCGACGGCGGCGTGCGCCACATCGCCGCCGGCGACGTCTACCTGCCCGGCGAAGCGGCCCCGGGCTCGTAGGAGAGACCGGGCCATGCTCGTCGCCATCGACGCCGGCAACACCAACGTCGTCTTCGCGGTTTTCGACGGCGAGACTCTCCGCGCCAAGTGGCGCGCCTCCAGCGACGCCAAGCGCACCGCCGACGAGTACGCCGTCTGGCTGACCCAGCTGATGGGGCTGCAGGGCCTGAAGCCGGCCGACATCACCGGCGCCATCATCGCCAACGTGGTGCCGGCCGCCGCCTACAATCTCAACACCCTCTGCGCCGAGTTCTTCAAGGTGCGCCCGATGGTGATCGGCGATCCCGAAGTGAATCTGGGTATCGAGGTCCACATGGACCACCGCGAGAACGTCGGCGCCGACCGGCTGGTGAATGCCCTGGCGGCGCACCGGGCCTACGGCGGGCCGCTGATCGTCATCGACTTCGGCACCGCCACCACCTTCGACATCGTCGGGCCGGACGGCGCCTATGAGGGCGGCGTTATCGCGCCCTCGGCGCAGCACTCGGTAGAGGCGCTGTACCGGGCCGCCGCCCAGCTGCCGCGCGTGAAGATCGAACGCCCGGAGAAAGTCATCGGCAAGGACACCGTGCCGGCCATGAAGTCGGGCATTTACTGGGGCTACGTCGGCCTCATCGAGGGCCTGACCGCCCGCATCCGCGAGGAGTACGGCCGCGATATGAAAGTGATAGCAACCGGGGGCCTGGCGACGACCTACGCCGAGGCGGCACCGGTCATCCAGGAGGTCGATCCCGACCTGACGCTGCGTGGCCTGCGCCTCATTCACGAGATCAATGCCGACGCCCGGGTCGGCGGTTAGCGTATGACAAAACCCTACTCAGGTAAGGACCTCGGCGACGGGGACCTCCTTTTCGTTCCGCTGGGCGGGACCGGCGAGATCGGGATGAACCTCAATCTCTACGGCCACAAGGGCGCCTGGCTGATGGTCGATCTCGGCATCATCTTCGGCGACCCCCGGCTGCCGGGGATCGACGTGGAGATGCCGGACCCCAGCTTCATCGTGGAGCGCCGCGCGGACCTCGCCGGGCTGATCCTCACCCATGCCCACGAGGACCACATCGGCGCCGTGCCCTACCTCTGGGAGCAGCTGCGCTGTCCGGTCTACGCGACCAAGTTCACCGCCGCGCTGCTGCGCCGCAAGCTGGCCGAGGTCGGCCTGCTGGACGAGGTGCCGCTCACCGAGGTGCCGCTGTCGGGCAGCTTCTCCGTCGGTCCCTTCGAGATCGAGCTGGTGACGCTCACTCATTCGATCCCGGAGCCCAATGCGGTGATCATCCGCACCGCGGCCGGGACGGTGCTGCACACCGGCGACTGGAAGCTGGACCCCACGCCGCTGGTCGGCGACAGCTACGACGAGCAGCGCCTGAAGGCCCTGGCCGACGAGAACGTGCTGGCCATGGTCGGCGATTCCACCAATGCCATGGTGTGGAGCGAGGCGGGCTCGGAGTCCGCGGTGCGCGACAAGCTGCTGGAGGTGATCCGGCCCCTGAAGCAGCGCGTCGCCGTGGCCTGCTTCGCCAGTAACGTGGCGCGCCTGGAAACCATCCTGCGCGTCGCCGAGGACTGCGGCCGGCGGGTCTGCCTGCTCGGCCGCTCGATGTACCGCATCGTCGACTGTGCGCGCGAGAGCGGCTATTTGACCGACCATCCGGCTTTCGTCTCCGAGGACGAGATCGACTTCCTGCCGCGCAACGAGGTGCTGCTGCTGTGCACCGGCAGCCAGGGCGAGCCGCGCGCCGCGCTGTGGCGCATCGCCCGCGGCGGGCATCCCAGCGTCGGGCTGGATGCCGGCGATTCGGTGGTGTTCTCCTCGCGCGTCATCCCCGGCAACGAGACCGCGATCTTCGAGCTGCAGAACGCGCTGTCCGAGGCCGGCGTCGAGGTCATCACCGACCACGACCACGACATCCATGTCTCCGGCCATCCCGGCCGTGACGAGCTGATCCAGATGTACCAGTGGGTGCGCCCGCAGGTCGCGGTGCCGGTGCACGGCGAGGCGCGCCACCTGGCCGCCCACGCCGAGATCGCCAAGGAATGCCAGGTGCCGCAGCAGGTGGTCGGGCGCAACGGTTCTGTCATCCGCCTGGCGCCGGGCGAGGCGAAGATCGTCGACGAGGTGCCGAGCGGGCGTCTGGTCTACGACGGTCGCCGGCTGCTGTCGCGGGAAAGCTCCGTTCTGAAGGGCCGCCAGAAGCTGATGTTCAACGGCGTGGTGGCGGTCACCCTGGTGCTCGACGAGCGCGGCGCCCTGGACGGCGAGCCGGAGATCTCCACCATCGGGCTCTACGAGCCGGAGGAGGAAGACGACGACTTTGAGGAACTGGAAAACGCGGTGACCCATGCCGTGCAGCGCCTCGGCAAGCGCGAGCGCAAGGACGATGCGGCGGTGGAGGAGGCGGTGCGCCTGGGGGTGCGCCGCGCCGTCAACCGCCTGCTCGGCAAGAAGCCGATGGTCATGGTGCACGTGATCCGCTTCGAGTGAGCGAAAGCTGTCAGGAGTGTCGCACCGTCGCCGCCGTGGGGTCTTGCGCGGCGGGGCCGCGGACAGCAGATTGTGGGGCAGGATGAAGGAGAGGGTGCAATGATCGGCAGGCTGAACCACGTGGCCATCGCGGTGCCGGACCTGGAGGCCGCGGCCGCGGTCTACCGCAGCATGCTGGGCGCCGAGGTCTCGGCCGCACAGCCGCAGCCCAAGCACGGCGTGACGGTGGTCTTCGTGAACCTGCCGAACACCAAGATCGAGCTGCTGCATCCGCTGGGCGACGACTCGCCGATCGCCGCCTTCCTGGCGCGCAATCCCTCCGGCGGCATCCACCACGTCTGCTACGAGGTCGAGGACATCCTCGCGGCGCGCGACCATCTGAAGGCCGAGGGCGCGCGGGTGCTGGGCGACGGCGAACCGAAGATCGGCGCCCACGACAAGCCGGTGCTGTTCCTGCATCCCAAGGACTTCTGCGGCACCCTGGTCGAGCTGGAGCAGGCCTGAGTTCAGCGCCATGAACTGGTTCACCGGCATTCTCGTCTACGCCATGATCTGGGTGGTGGTACTGCTCTCGGTACTGCCTTTCGGCGTGCGCCCGCCCGACGCGCCAGAGGCGGGGCAGGATCCGGGCGCGCCGGAACGGCCGATGCTGCTGCGCAAGTTCGTCATCGCGTCGCTGATCTCGGCGGTCATCTGGGCCGCCATCTACCTGGTCATCGACCAGGGCTGGATCTCCTTCCGCGACAGCGTCGAGCCCTTCGTGAAACCCGGCTCCTGAATCGCCATGAGCGGCTACTGCGACTACGCCCCCGGCAGCCCGGTCCACGCGCATTATCACGACCGCGAGTACGGCTTCCCGGTCGACGACGAGGCGGTGCTCTTCGAGCGCCTGATCCTGGAGATCAACCAGGCGGGCCTGTCCTGGGAGCTGATGCTGAAGAAGCGGGACGGCTTCCGGGCTGCCTACGACGGCTTCGACATCGACAAGGTCGCCCGCTATGGCGAGCGCCAGCGCGCCCGCCTGCTGGCCGACGCCGGCATCATCCGCAACCGCCTGAAGGTCGAGGCCGCCATCGCCAACGCGCAGAAGATCCTAGAACTGCGCGGCGACTACGGTTCCTTCAGGGG
>DAIQBR010000174.1:253-3332 GCA_036781105.1 Kiloniellaceae bacterium | reverse complement strand
CATCGTCGCCCTGCGCAAGGACTATGGCTCCTTCGGCGGCTGGATCGCCGCGCACCATCCACTGGACAAGGCCGACTGGGTGAAGCTGTTCCGCCGCACCTTCAAGTTCACCGGCGGCGAGATCGTCGGCGAGTTCCTGATGAGCACCGGCTGGCTGCCCGGCGCCCACCGCGAAAGCTGCCCGGTCTACGGCGAGATCGCCAGGCTGTCGCCGCCGTGGATGCAGACCTGACGCCCGTCGTCACCCAACCTCGGAACAGGTTCGAGCATGATAATCGAGGAGGCGGTGAGGGCGGTGCGACCGCTGAAAAAAGGGGCAAAAAAAAAGGGCAAGCCGCAGCTTGCCTTCGCCAGTTCCCTGTTCAGCTTTTGGACCTGATTTTCAGGTTCTCTTGGTTTTGGACGGCGCATTGGCCGTCAGAAGGCGTGTCCACCCTAAACCTGGGCCGCGCTGCGCTCTTTTGGCGCAGTTCTTAGTGGCCATTTTTGTATCCCAAATTGAACTCGACGTCACCCATTTTCTAACAATATTTTACGAATCCCCCATGTTGCATTGCAACAATTGCGCGGCCGCCCTATCTGTGGTTGCGACGCCGGGGCAGGCTGCAAGCCTGGCTACCGAAAGGACCGGTTTATGGCTTTCTTAAACGCCACCCGCCTAGGCTGAAGCCATGTCCCGCGCGTACATCCCTGGGCATATGCCCGCCGCCCTGATTTCCGCCCTGTTTTTTGGCCTGTTGTTTTGGGCGGCCTGGGGCGCGCCGGCGCGGGCGGCGGAGGCCTACCTGACCCTCAGCGAGGCCGACTGCGACCGCCTGGCGCGGCACTACCCGGCGGAAGACGTGACCTACCAGCCCGGCCGCGACGTCCGTGGCAAGGCGGTGTCCCCGGCGGACCTGGACGGCGGCAGCGGCTTGGTCCTGCCCGAGGCGGTGGTCATCCCGATCGAGGTCGACCTCTTCGAGCGCTGGGGCATCCCCGCCAACAGCGCCAACTTCAAGGGCGACGTCTTCATCGGCGAGGTGGTGGTCGACGTCGCCACGGGCCGGGCGATCTTCAACGGCCAGCCGCTGCAGAGCGAGGCCGAGGCCGAGCTGGCCGCCCGCTGCCAGCGGATCCGCCGCGACGCGGCGGGGCAGTAGGCACCTCCCGGCGCTGGACAGGCGCCGGCCGTCTCCCCATATCCGGACTTCCCGTCGGGAAAGCGGCTCCAGCCTTGCGAAAGGCCGGAAAGCCGGTCATTTTCGCGCCTGGACTTTTCAGCCGTCCGCGTCCTGTTGCCCCAACGACCAGAGCCCCCTTATGCGCCTTACGCAGTATTTCATGCCGACCCTGAAGGAAACGCCGAAGGTGGCGGAGATCGTCTCCCACCGGCTCATGCTGCGCGCCGGCATGGTGCGCCAGGCCAGCGCCGGCATCTACTCCTGGCTGCCGCTGGGCTACCGCGTCCTGCGCAAGATCGAGCAGATCGTGCGCGAGGAGCAGGACGCCGCCGGCTGGCAGGAACTGCTGATGCCGACCATCCAGTCGGCCGAGCTGTGGAAACAGTCCGGGCGCTACGACGACTACGGCAAGGAGATGCTGCGCATCCTCGACCGCCACGAGCGCGAGATGCTCTATGGCCCGACCAACGAGGAACTGATCACCGAGATCTTCCGCAACGGCTCGAAGAGCTACCGCGACCTGCCCAAGGGCCTCTACCACATCCAGTGGAAGTTCCGTGACGAGGTGCGGCCGCGCTTCGGCGTCATGCGGGGCCGCGAGTTCCTCATGAAGGATGCCTATTCCTTCGACATCGACTACGAAGCGGGACGGCGCGCCTACCAGAAGCAGTTCGTCGCCTACCTGCGCACCTTCGCGCGCATGGGCCTGAAGGCCATTCCCATGGAAGCCGACACCGGTCCCATCGGCGGCGACCTCAGCCACGAGTTCATCGTGCTGGCCGACACCGGCGAGTCCGAGGTGTTCTGCGACCGCGAGTTTCTCGACCACGACGTGCTCGGCACCGCGGTCGACTACAGCGATACCGCCAGCGTGGAGAAGGTCGTCGACTACTACACCAACCTCTACGCCCGCACCGACGAGAAGCACGACCAGGCCCTCTTCGAGAAGGAAGTGCCGGCCGAGCGGCGCTACACCGGGCGCGGCATCGAGGTCGGCCACATCTTCTTCTTCGGCACCAAGTACTCCGAGCCGCTCGGCGCCTACATCACCACGCCGGAGGATGACAGCGTGCCGGTGCAGATGGGCTCCTACGGCGTCGGCGTCTCGCGCCTGGTCGGCGGCATCATCGAGGCCTGCCACGACGACAACGGCATCGTCTGGCCGGAGGCCGTGGCGCCTTCAAGGTCGGGCTCATCAACCTGCGCGCCGCCGACGCCGACTGCACGGCGGCCTGCGACAAGCTCTACGGCCAGCTCACGGAAGCCGGCATCGACGTGCTCTACGACGACCGCGACGAGTCCGCCGGCGCCAAGTTCGCCTCCATGGACCTCATCGGCCTGCCCTGGCAGCTCGTCGTCGGCCCGCGCGGCCTGAAGAACGGTATCGTCGAGCTGAAGCGCCGCGGCGGCAACGAGGAGCGCGCGGAGCTGTCGCCGCCATCGCCAAGCTGGTCGCTTGAGGCCCCGCGCATGATCTTCAATCCCTTCGAGCGCATGGTGGCCTCGCGCTATCTGCGTGCCCGCCGCGAGGAGGGCTTCGTCTCGGTCATCGCCGTGTTCTCCTTCCTCGGCATCATGCTGGGCGTGGCGGTGCTCATCATCGTCATGTCGGTGATGAACGGCTTCCGCCAGGAACTGCTGGCCCGCATCCTGGGCGTGAACGGCCACCTCACGGTCTTTGCCGACGGCCCGGCGATCGAGAATTTCGACGACCTGACCCAGCGCCTCGGTGCCGTCCCGGGCGTGCAGTCGGTGACACCGCAGGTGCAGGGCCAGGTGATGATCACCACCCAGGGCTCAGCCACCGGCGCCCTGGTGCGCGGCCTGCGCAAGGAAGACATCGAGGCGCGGCCGATCCTCGCCGCCAACATCGTCGCCGGCAGCCTCGAGGACTACGGCGTCGACGACGGCATCCT
>DAIQBR010000174.1:0-226 GCA_036781105.1 Kiloniellaceae bacterium | reverse complement strand
CGGGGTCGGCGGCAACGTCACCCTGGTCTCGCCCTCGGGCAACACCACGGTGATGGGCACCGTGCCGCGCATGAAGACCTACCGCATCGCCGGGCTCTTCGAAGTCGGCATGTACGAGTACGACAACGGCTTCATCTACATGCCGCTGGATTCCGCGCAACGCTTCTTCCGCCTGCCGGACGCGGTGAACGCCATCGAGGTCTTCGTCGGCAATCCCGACCGCACC
>DAIQBR010000173.1:3586-7591 GCA_036781105.1 Kiloniellaceae bacterium | reverse complement strand
GGCGTGCTGCCCGGCCACCGCCGGCGCGGCCACGCGCGCCGCCTGCTGCAGGCGGCCGCGGCGGAGGCGGCGCGCCGCGGCGCCCGCCAGCTGCACCTGGAAGTGGCCGAGGACAACCGCGGGGCGCGGGCGGCCTACGAGGCCTTCGGCTTTGTTCTGGCGGGCCGGCGTAGGAATTATTACCGCATGCCGGACGGCCGCGCCCTCGATGCCCTGCTCTACAGCTGTCCGCTCGCCGCGGCGGGCCGGCCAGACTCCGCCGAGGGGGCGTGATCCCGAGCTTTGAATACCATGGAATGCGCCGTAGACTAACCATCAGGTGGCAGACTTGCCGCGTCTTTAATTAAATGAAAGTGCCCTTTATCGGGTCAATTACAATACTCAAGACCTTTTCCACTGTTTCTGAGTATATTTTTGCTATTTAATAGTGTTGATTCCAACGTTGAGAGTTTCTATATAGGCGCAAGCGATTTGGAGGAGTTCAAGAGGTCAATGTCCGAACAAGCGAAGCAAAGCGAGTTGCTTTCTTTGACGTCAAACATTGTCGCAGCGCATGTGTCCAATAATTCCGTGGCGGCCACTGACCTGCCGATGATTATCCGCGACGTCTATGAAACCCTGTCGAACGTCGGGAGCCCGCGTGAGCGCGAGCCGGAGCGGCCGTCGCCGGCGGTGCCGATCAAGAAATCGGTCACCCCGGAGTTCATCGTCTGCCTGGAAGACGGCAAGAAACTGAAGATGCTGAAGCGCCACCTCAAGACGGCCTACGACATGTCGCCCGAGGACTATCGCGAGCGTTGGGGCCTGCCGGCGGACTATCCCATGGTGGCGCCGAACTACGCCCGCCAGCGCAGCAAGCTGGCCAAGCAGATCGGCCTGGGAACGCGGGCCCGCCGCAAGGCTTAGGGCCCGGCAGCCGGGCCTCCGCAGAGGTGACCCGAAAGGCCGGCCAGCTACCGGAAAACGGCGTCGCCGCCATTAGGCGGGCGGCGCTTTTTCCGTTATAGTGCCGTTAACGATCAGGGGCAGGCCCCTCGAAAGCTGCGCCCTTCCCGGCCCCTTGCCGGGGGGTGCCTCGGGGCCCGAGGGTAGGAACAGACGGGACGTGCATTGTGATGGGTGATCGCTTGGAAAAGCTGTGCATCGAGAAAGGGCTGAAGATGACCGAGCAGCGCCGCGTGATAGCGCGGGTGCTGTCGGAATCGACGGACCATCCGGACGTGGAAATGGTCTACCAGCGCGCCACCGAGCGTGACCCCCGGATCTCGATCGCCACGGTCTACCGCACCGTGAAGCTTTTCGAGGAAGCGAGCATTCTGGAGCGGCACGACTTCGGCGACGGCCGTGCGCGCTACGAGGAACGCCCGGAAGAACACCACGACCATCTCATCGACGTGAAGACCGGCGAGGTGATCGAGTTCTCCAACGAGGAGATCGAGCGGCTGCAGGCCGAGGTTGCCAAGGCGCTCGGCTACCGTCTCGTCGGCCATCGCCTGGAGCTCTTCGGCGTGCGCGCGGACGCCCGCCGCAAGGACAACGAGACGGAAGGAAAAGCCTGAGGCCTGCGGCGGCGCCTGGCGCCGGCACCTCGGGAAGGGAGCACGATGAGTCTGGCTGAAGCCAAATCAGATCGCCCCGTCGATGTCGTCGGCGGCAATCTGCGCATCCGTCTTGCCGAAGATGCCGCCGAAGTGCGCGCCGCCCAGGCTCTGCGCTATCGCGTGTTCTACGAGTCGATGGCCGCCCGCCCGACGCCGGAGATGGCGGCGGTTCGCCGCGACTTCGATTCCTTCGACGAGTATTGCGACCATCTTCTCGTCTTCGACGAGGAGCGCGGCCCGGGCGCCTCCGGCGTGGTCGGCACCTATCGGGTGATGCGGCGCGAAGGCGCGGCGCGGCGCGGCCAGTTCTACACCAGCGACGAATACGACATCGAGCCGCTGCTCGCCTACCAGGGCGAGATCCTGGAGCTCGGCCGTTCCTGCGTCGATCCGACCTATCGCAGCGGCGCCACCATGCAGCTGCTGTGGCGCGGCATCGCCGAGTATGTCTTCTACCACGACATAAGCATCATGTTCGGCTGCGCCAGCCTGCCCGGCACCGATCCGCAGCAGCTGCGCATGCCACTCGCCTATCTCTACCACCACCACCTCGCCCCGCCGGCCTTGCGGGCCCGTGCGGTGCCGGCGCGCTACGTCTCGATGGACCTGCTGCCGCCCGAGCAGGTCAAGATCTCCGAGGCCCGCCAGGCACTGCCGCCGCTGATCAAGGGCTACCTGCGGCTCGGCGGCTTCGTCGGCGACGGTGCCGTGGTCGACCCCGAATTCGGCACCACCGACGTCTGCGTGGTGGTGAAGACAGACTGGGTCACCGAGAAGTACCGGCGCCACTACAGGCGCGAAGACCAGGGCACCAACGAGACCAGCGGCAATGCCGGCGATGGGGCCGGTGGAGGGGCATGACGGCACCCAACTTCGGCTCGCCGACGACCGCTCTCTGCCGCCTTGTGGCCTACGCTGGCCTTACCCTCGCGCTCATGCCGGTGCAGTTGCTGGCGGTGACGCTGCGCAGCCCCCTGCGCAAGCGCCTGCCGCAGTGGTACCACCAGCGCACCTGCCGCATCCTCGGCATCCAGATCGAACGCCACGGCCGGCCCTCGCGGCACCACCCGACCCTCTACGTGTCGAACCATATCTCCTATCTCGACATCGAGGTGCTGGGCTCCATGCTGAAAGCCTCCTTCGTCGCCAAGGCGGAGGTAGCGACCTGGCCGTTCTTCGCCTGGCTGGCCCGGCTGCAGGAAACCGTCTTCGTCGAGCGCCGGGCGCACCGCGCCGCCGACCACCGCGACGAGATGGCCCGCCGCCTGGAAGCCGGCGACGACCTGATCCTCTTCGCCGAGGGCACCTCGGGCGACGGCAACGCGGTCCTGGGCTTCAAGAGCGCCCTGTTCTCGGTCGCCGAGCGGCGCCCGCACGGCAAGCCGTTGAGCGTCCAGCCGGTTTCCATCGCCTATACAAGACTCGACGGGCTGCCCCTGGGCCGCTATCTAAGGCCGTTTTTCGCCTGGTACGGCGACATGGAACTGGGATCCCACCTGTGGCACGCCATCGGCCTCGGCCGGGTGACCGTGGTGGTGGAATTCCACGATCCGGTGACCTTGGAGCAGTTCGGTTCGCGCAAGGCCCTCAGCGACCATTGCTACGCGGTGGTCTCGCGGGGCTTCGCGACGGCACTCGCCGGGCGCCCGCAGGCGCTGCTGCCGTCGCCTTCGGGCGCGGCCCCGGCGGCGGCGGTCTGAGGCGGCAGCCATGGCGAAACAACCTCGCAGCGAATTGCGGCGCGACGGCGACAGGACGGAGCAGGTGAGCGAGAAGATCCGGAAGCGGCTGTTCATCAAGACCTACGGGTGCCAGATGAACGTCTACGATTCCGCCCGCATGACCGATGTGCTGGCACCGCTGGGCTACCAAGTGGTGGACAGCCCGCGTGGTGCCGACATGGTGATCCTGAATACCTGCCACATCCGCGAAAAGGCCGCCGAGAAGGTGTTCTCCGAACTTGGGCGGCTGCGCGCCTTCAAGCAGGAGCGCAGGGACCAGGGCGGCGACATGCTGCTGGCGGTCGCCGGCTGCGTGGCGCAGGCCGAGGGTGAAGAGATTCTGCGCCGGGCGCCGCAGGTCGACATCGTCTTCGGGCCGCAGACCTATCACCGCCTGCCGGAGATGGTCGCCCGTGCCGCGCGCGCCGCAGATGGCCGCGGCGTGCTCGACATCGACTTTCCCGTCGATTCCAAGTTCGACCACCTGCCGGAGGAGGCCGCGGCGCCGGGTCCGGCCGCCTTCGTGTCGGTGCAGGAAGGCTGCGACAAGTTCTGCAGCTTCTGCGTGGTTCCTTACACCCGGGGGGCCGAATACTCGCGCCCGGCCGCGGCGGTGATCGCGGAGGCGCGCCGCCTGGTGGCGGCCGGCGTGCGGGAGATTACGCTGCTGGGCCAGAACGTGA
>DAIQBR010000173.1:1194-3527 GCA_036781105.1 Kiloniellaceae bacterium | reverse complement strand
CCATGGCGAGGCGCCGGGCGGCACCCCAAACGGCACCGGGGGCGGCACCTGGGGTCTCGGCAGGCTGATCCGCGCGCTGGCGGAGATCGACGGACTGGAGCGCCTGCGCTACACGACCTCACATCCGCGCGACATGGATGACGAGTTGATCGCCGCCCATGGCGAAGAGGAAAAGCTCATGCCCTACCTGCACCTGCCGGTGCAGTCGGGCTCCGATCGTATCCTGGCGGCGATGAACCGGCGCCACACGGCGGCCGACTACCTGCGCATTGTCGAGCGGCTGCGCCAGGCGCGCCCCGACCTAGCGCTGTCATCCGATTTCATCGTCGGCTTTCCCGACGAGAGCGACCGCGACTTCGCCGACACCCTGAAGCTGATCCAGGACGTCGGCTTTGCCCAGGCCTATTCCTTCAAGTACAGCCCGCGCCCCGGCACGCCGGCGGCGGTGGAAGACAGCCAGCTTGCCGAACCGGTGAAGGC
This sequence comes from Kiloniellaceae bacterium, assembly GCA_036781105.1. Classification (GTDB taxonomy): domain Bacteria; phylum Pseudomonadota; class Alphaproteobacteria; order Kiloniellales; family Kiloniellaceae; genus Pelagibius. Next base: position 3,047 of record DAIQBR010000173.1, on the reverse strand, counting down.
GGAACGCCTCGCCGGCTTGCAGCAGCTGCTCGGTGCGCAGGCCCTTGCCTTCAATGCCGCCTGCGTCGGCCGCGACCTGCCGGTGCTGCTGGAGCGGCCGGGACGCAAGGCGGGCCAGCTGGTCGGCCGCAGCCCCTTCATGCAATCGGTGCACGTCGGCGTGCCGGAAGTTGCCATGGCGCGTCTGGCCGGCCGAATCCTGCCGGTGCGCATCGACTCCGCCCATCCGAACAGCCTGGCCGGGAGCCTCCTGGTCGATGACGCTCCGCAGGCGGCCGCTGGCGGCCGCACCATGGCAAGGATCACAGCTTGAGCTCTGACAGTCCTCCCAGTGTCTCCGCAGGCCGGGCCGGCGAGCCGACCTTCATCCAGTTCGACGACAACTCGCTGCTGCCGCTGCTCTACGGCGAGCACGACCAGAACCTGCTGCGCATCGAACAGCAGCTCGGCGTGAGCCTCGCCTCGCGCGGCAACCGTCTCGCGATCTCCGGTCCGGCGGACTCGGTCGTGGCGGCCAACGCCGCCCTGACAGCGCTCTACGAGCGGCTTAAGAAGGGTCTCGACGTCGGCGACGGCGAGGTCGACGCCGTGGTGCGCATGGCCGCGCAGGCGCCGGACAGCCAGAGCGGCGAGGAAGCGGTGCGCGCGGTACATGCCGACGATCTGGCGATCATGACGCGCAAGCGGCGCCTTACGCCGCGCTCGCCGGGCCAGAAGGTCTATATACAGGCCCTGCGCGACCACGAACTGGTCTTCGGCATCGGTCCGGCCGGCACCGGCAAGACTTACCTTGCCGCCGCCATGGCGGTTTCCATGCTGATGGAAGGCGCGGTGGAGCGCATCATTCTGTCGCGTCCGGCGGTCGAAGCCGGCGAGCGCCTCGGCTTCCTGCCCGGCGACCTGCACGAAAAGGTCGATCCCTATCTGCGGCCGCTCTACGACGCGCTCTACGACATGCTGCCGGCGACCCAGGTGGCCAGCCGCCTCAGCAACGGGGAGATCGAGGTCGCGCCGCTGGCCTTCATGCGCGGACGCACGCTGTCCAACGCATTTATCATCCTCGACGAGGCGCAGAACACCACGCCGGTGCAGATGAAGATGGCGCTGACCCGTCTCGGCGAGAACAGCCGCATGGTGGTGACCGGCGACCTTTCGCAGATCGACCTGCCCAAGGGCGCGCCCTCGGGCTTGCGGGAAGCCTCCAACATCCTCGCTGACATGGAAGGCATCGCCTTCGTGCAGTTCACCGCCGCCGACGTCGTGCGCCATTCGCTGGTGACGCGGATCGTGCGCGCCTACGCGGCCTTCGATGCCGGCAAGACAGGAGAAGGAGACCTCTTCGGCCGGGACCGATGAGGAGTCCCGCGCTCGCGATCGACAATGACAGACGACCCTGAAAGTATGCACTTGGAGATTGCCGTGTCGGTGCACGATGCGGCCTGGTTGGATGCCCTTGAGGACCTGGAGCAGCAGGCCCGCCGGGCGGTGTCGGCGGTGCTGCGGCATTTGGATGTCGGGGTCGCGCCGCTGGAGATTTCTCTGGTCTTCACCGACGACAGCGAACAGCGCGGCCTGAACCGCGACTATCGGCACAAGGACAGTGCGACCAACGTCTTGTCCTTTCCCAACATGGATGACGCAGACATGACCGCGCCGGAAGGGTCGCCGCGTCTGCTCGGCGACGTGGTGCTGGCGCGCGAGACCATTGCCCGCGAGGCCGGCGAGCAGAACAAGAGCCTCGCCGACCACACCACGCACCTGCTGGTTCACGGCACCCTTCACCTGCTCGGCTATGACCACATGAAGGCGGCTGAGGCGGCGGAGATGGAGGCAGTGGAAAGAGAAATCCTGGC
>DAIQBR010000173.1:0-1164 GCA_036781105.1 Kiloniellaceae bacterium | reverse complement strand
GACGTCGCGGCGGCGGAGGCACGACATGGCTGATTCCTCCGGCAACGGGCGCACGGGCCGCGGCAACGGCCAGCCGGGCGGCCTGTGGCAGCGATTGCGGGGCCTGCTGAAGTCGCGGCAGGACGAGGCGCAGCTGCGCGAGACCCTCGAGGAGATCATCGACGAGATCAAGGACGTCGATCGTGAGGAAGTCAGCGGTGCGCCGATCTCCAGCGATGAGCGCGTCATGCTGTCGAACATCCTGCGGCTGCGCCACCTCACGGCCTACGATGTCATGGTGCCGCGTGCCGATATCGTTGCCGTCGACCTCGACACACCGATCGATGAACTGATCGACGTGATGAGCAGCGCCGGCCATTCGCGGCTTCCGGTCTACCGCGATACCCTCGACGAGGTGGTCGGCATCGTCCACATCAAGGATGTGCTGCACTACATGAAGGAGCGCAAGGAAACCGGCGACTTCGATCTGGTCGACCTGGTGCGTCGCATCCTCGTGGTGGCGCCTTCCATGCGTGTGCTCGATCTCTTGCTGGAAATGCGCTTGTCGCGCGTGCACATGGCGCTGGTTGTCGACGAGTACGGCGGCATCGACGGCCTGGTCACCATCGAGGACCTGGTCGAAGAGATCGTCGGTGAGATCGAGGACGAGCACGATGTCGCCGTCGGTCCCAAGCTGATCGAACGGCCGGACGGCAGCCTGATCGCCGACGCGCGCGCCACCATCGAGGAGTTCGAGGAAAAGGTCGGGCCGGTGCTCTCCGACGAGGAGCGCGAGGAAGACATCGACACCCTCGGCGGGTTGCTCTTCACGCTGGCCGGGCGCGTGCCCGACCGCGGCGAACTGGTCGAGCATCCGCCCAGCGGCATCACCTTCGAGATCCTCGAGGCCGATCCGCGGCGCGTGAAGCGCCTGCGTGTGCGCAACGTCGCCTCGCGTCCGGCGGTGCTGCCCGCCGAAAACCGCAACCGGTGACCGCCCGCCATGGCGGCTGACGCTTCGCTGCCTTCGGGCCGGGCCCGGCCGCTGCATCGGCTTGCCGGCGCGCTGGCGGCGCTGGGCGGCTGGCGGCGCCTGGCGGTCGCCGCCCTGCTCGGCGTGCTGGCGGCGGCGGCTCTGCCGCCGCTCTATGTCTTTCCGGCGCTGCTGCCGGCCTTCAGCGCCGT
>DAIQBR010000172.1:3258-7604 GCA_036781105.1 Kiloniellaceae bacterium | reverse complement strand
GCGCGCGATCCAGCGCTCGGCCATGACCGAGGCGGCCACCGAGATCGAGCTCGGCCTGCGGCTGCTGCCGGCAATCACCGATGACGCGGAGCACGCGGCCCTGGAACTGCAGCTGCGCGTGGCGCAGGCAACGGCGCTGCGCGCGACCAAGGGCACCGGTTCACCGGAGACCGGCGCGGCCTGGGCCCGCGCCCGCGCACTCTGCGGCGAGGACAACAAGTCGCTGCTGTTCCGTATCCTCTACGGCAGCTTTCTGTTCCACCAGGGCAATGCCGAGCTGAAGGAAGCGCGCGCCCTCGGCGACTCGCTGCTCGACCTCGGCCGCCAGCTCGGCGACGAGCGCGCCCTGTTGCGCGGACACATGGCGATCGGCCGCACCGCCTTCGGCCTCGGCGACTTCCCCGAGGCGCGCCGCCACCTCGAGGAGTCCATCGCCCTCAACGATCCCGAGCGCCACAAGAGCACCAGCGAGGCGGACCGGCCGGAGTCTCCGGTCATCGATCTCTGCTATCTCTCCTGGACCTCTTTCGTTATGGGCCGCCCGGAGACCGCGCTGAAACAGTGCCGCCAATCGCTGGACGTCGCCGAGGCGAGCGGCGCGGCCTACGACCTCGTCGTCGGGCACGGCAACGCCTGCTACCTGCACCAGCTGCGCCAGGACCGCGACGGTGTCGCCGGCTGCGCTCAAAGGGTCATCGAGATCGCCAGCGAGAAAGGCTATCCGCATTGGCATTCGCTGGGCAGCATGTTCCAGGCCTGGGTGACCGCTGCGGACGGCGACCTCGACAGCGCCATCGCTGACTTCGAGAAAGCCCTCGCCGAGCATCGGGCGACCGGCGAAGTCATCGAGGTCTGCTTCTACTTGGGTGTCCTGGCGGATATGCTCGGCCGCGCCGGCCGCATCGAAGATGGCCTCGCACGTATCGCCGAGGCACTTGAACTGGTCGAACAGACGGGAGAGCGCTGGTACGAGGCCGAACTGCACCGCGGTCGCGGCGAACTGCTGCGCCTTGCCAAGAACGCCGACGAGAGCGCCGTCGAATCCGCCTTCACACAGGCCATCGAGCTGTCGCGGAAGCAGGAGGCGCGCCTGTGGGAACTGCGCGCCGCCACCAGCCTCGCCCGCCTGCGCGCCGACCAGGGCTCCCTCAAGGCGGCGCGGGAAATCCTCGAACCGCTGTGCCGCGCCTTCGACACGCCGGAACTCGATGAAGAAAGTGCCGACCGCACTGCCGCCGTCGATCTGCTCAAACGCCTGGAGAAAGCGACGTCGGCACGTTAGAGCCTTTCGCGGCCCTGCTTCAGATAGCGTCCCGGCGTGTCGCCGAGGGAGCGGCGGAACATGGCGATGAAGGCGCTGGGGCTCTGGTAGCCGAGGTCGAAGGCGACCGCCGTCACCGGCTCACCCTCGCCGAGGCGCGCGACCGCCGCGGTGAGGCGCAGGCGCTCGCGCCAGGCGCCGAAGGTCATGCCGGTTTCCTTCACGAAGAGGCGCGCCAGGGTGCGCGCGCTGGCGCCAGCCTCGCGGGCCCAGTCCTCCAGCGCGCGACCGTCGGCGGGATCGGCCAGCAGGGCCTCGGCGATCTTCTTCAGGCGCGCGTCGCGCGGGTGCGGCAGGTGCAGTGGCTCCGGCTTCAGGGCGCGGAGTTCGTCGAGGATCACCGCCATGACCCGCGCTTCGGGCCCCTCCGGCGGATAGTCGAGGCCGATCTCCACGGCGCGCAGGATGAGCTGGCGCAGCAGCAGCGGCACCGCGACCACGCAGCAGTCGGCAGGCAGCTCCGCTTTGGCCACCGCGGCGTCGATGTAGAGCGTGCGCATGGCAACGCCCGCGCGGTGGCCGACCTGGTGTTCGACGCCCGGCGGCACCCAGACCGCCTGCTCCGGCGCCACCACCCAGGTCCCCGCCGCCGTGCTGACCTGCATGACCCCGCTGACGGCATGGAGCAGCTGGCCACGCCGGTGGTGATGCCAGGGCCTGAGCGAGGCCCCCTCGTAGTCGAGCGCCAGCGGCGCGATGGGGCGCCGAGCGTCCTCAAGGTTGCCGGGATGGTCCGGCAGGGGATCGCGGTGAACCCAGCCGGGGCCGCGCTTTTCGGCCTTCATCGGCCTCGTTCCGTTTTGTCCGTTTAGCGATATTCATTGGCATTATGCAGCAAGACGGGCAGGCCGGCGAGCGGTATATCCAGAGCATGACGACCACCGAGACGACCCCCGGCTCCCGCTTCGACCGCTGGCGCCGCCCCGAGATCCTGCTGCTGCTGATGGCGGCGGCGGTGCCGCTGTCCTTCGCCACCTGGCAGGCGCTGATCAACAACTTCGCCTACGAGCGCGCCGCCTTCGGCGGCGTCGAGATCGGCATCATGCAGTCGCTGCGCGAGGTGCCCGGCTTCCTCGCCTTCGGCGTGGTCTTCCTGCTGCTGCTGATCCGCGAGCAGCGCCTGGCGGTGCTCTCCCTGCTGCTGCTGGGCCTCGGCACCGCGGCGACCGGATTCTTTCCGACTGTGCTCGGCATCTATGTCACCACCATCGTCATGTCGCTCGGCTATCACTACTACGAGACCCTGCAGATCTCGCTGTCGCTGCAGTGGATCGACAAGGCGCGCGCGCCGGAGACGCTCGGCCGCCTCATCGCCATCGGCTCCTTCACTTCCATCGTGGTCTACGGCCTGGTGTGGCTCACCAGCGACATCCTGGCACTCGACTATCTGTGGATCTACCTGATCGGCGGCGGCGTCACCGCCGTCATCGCCCTGGTCGCCTGGCTCGGCTTTCCGCAGTTCAAGCAGCCGGTCGAGCAGCACAAGCACATGGTGCTGCGCAAACGCTACTGGCTCTACTACGCGCTTACCTTCATGTCCGGCGCGCGGCGCCAGATCTTCATCGTCTTCGCCGGCTTCCTCATGGTGGAGAAGTTCCACTACGACGTCGGCGCCATCGCGCTACTGTTCCTGCTGAACGCTTCGATCAACGTCTGGCTGGCGCCCAAGATCGGCCGCCTCATCGGCCGCATCGGCGAGCGCAAGGCGCTGATCTTCGAGTACCTCGGCCTGATCGGCGTGTTCACCGCCTACGCCTTCGTCGAGAACGCCACGCTCGCGGCCGGCCTCTACGTGGTCGACCACCTCTTCTTCGCGCTGGCCATCGCCATCAAGACCTACTTCCAGAAGATCGCCGACCCGGCCGACATCGCCTCCACCGCCGGCGTCAGCTTCACCATCAACCACATCGCCGCGGTGGTGATCCCGGCCGCCTTCGGATTCCTCTGGCTGGTCTCCCCGGCCGCCGTCTTCCTCGCCGGCTCGGCCATGGCCTGCTGCTCGCTGATCCTCGCGCTCAACGTGCCGCGCCACCCGCAGCCGGGCCGGGAAGTCCTTGTCGGGCGCAGTCCGGTGGCCGCGCCCGCCGCCGCGGAATAGGCCCGGGGCCTCAGGTCGCCGCGCGGACCCCGATCGCAATGACGGTGACGGCCGTGAGGGTGACACAGATCGCCAGCACGCCGAGGCCGAGCCCGACCAGCGTGACACTGCCGTCGCGTTCGGCAAGGCCGATGCCGGCCACGAAGAGCGCGATGGCCGAGAGATAACCGCTGAAGGGAATCGGCAGGAACAGCGCACAGGAGACCAGGAAAAGGAAGCCGCCGATCAGCCGCTCGCTGCGCGCCTCGAAGAGCCACAGGCGGCGCGGCCGGATGACGCGCTCGATGCGGTTGAGGACCGGCTTCATGCGCAGCACGCTGCGCTGGTAGCCGCGCCGGGAAATGCGCCGCCGGTTCACGAAACCCGGCAGGCGCACGAAGGGAAAGCCCAGCGCCATCTGCGCCGTCAGCAGCATCAGCGGCAGGGCAGTGAACATGTTGGCGCCGAAGGGCAGCGGCAGCAGGTTCACCAGCGCGAAGAATACGATCGACCAGCCGAAGGAGCGGTTGCCCATCTCCGCCAGGATGGTCCCGATCGGAACCGACACCACATCGCGGTGGCGACGCACCGCGTGGAAAAGCGATCGCTGGATCGACCGCCGTCGTGTGGCCGACTGGCCTGGCAAATTTATCTCCACGCGCCGGGATGCCCTATGCGGAGTTTCATGTCGGGTCGACGGCCTCCGCGTTCAAGACGCAAATTCAAGCGCAGCCCGCAGCGGCGCTGCCTTCGATCATTGTGGCGAAGATCCTGGTGAGGCGCTCACTCGCCGCCTGTCCAGGCTTTGCCGAAAATTTTCGATAATATATAACTATATCAACTTCTTATGCTGCAGTAGATCAATAGATTCTCAACCTGGAGGGCGCAGGCTCTCGGCATCGGCAAGGTGCTCGAAGGATCTCTTGGCAATGTCCAGGCAACGCTTCG
>DAIQBR010000172.1:0-3205 GCA_036781105.1 Kiloniellaceae bacterium | reverse complement strand
ACGCCGGCAATCTCCTTGGGCCGGCGCGCGTGGTCGACGGCGATACGATTGTCGTCGCCGACGAGAAGATCAGGCTGCACGGCATCGACGCACCGGAGATCGGCCAGACCTTCTGGTGCGACGGGCGGGAATTCGATTGCGGCGCCATGGCGGCAGCGGCGCTCGAGGCTCTCGTCGCCGGCATCCGTGTTCGCTGCGAGGCGCTCGAGCGGGACTGCTACGGACGCCTTGTTGCCAAATGCTATTCGCCGCGGGGAGTGGATATTTGCGGGCGACTCGTACGCTCGGGCTGGGCGCTCGCCTATCGCCACTATTCGCTCGACTATGTCGCGGCCGAGAACGAGGCACGCGAAAACTTTCGCGGACTGTGGCGCGGCAGCTTCGACAAGCCATGGGAATGGCGCTCCAAACTGGCCCGGTCGTGCCGCGGCGAACTGCAAGCGATCCCGGAGCCCGCCACCCAACGCTGACAAATTGCAACGTTTGCCCTCGCCCCACTGCGCGTTAGATTGGCAGTGACGATTCATGCAAGGGAGCGGCGCAATGGCAGCCAAGGCGAGCGGCACGATCCAGGCAGACAACGCGCGGACAAGAGTGACGTTGTGGTCCTTCGCGCCGGGAGCCGAGACCGGGCACCACCGGCACGAGTACGACTACGTCGTCGTGCCGCTCGCCAGCGGCAGCCTGACCATCGTCGCCAAGGACGGCACCGTCACAACTTCGGAACTCACCGCCGGCGGCTCCTATTTCCGCCAGGCCGGCGTCGAGCACAACGTCATCAACGCCTCGCCCGGCGACTTCGCCTTCGTCGAGATCGAGTTCAAGTAGAGAGATCTGGCTGGGGCGGCAGGATTCGAACCTGCGAATGCCGGTACCAAAAACCGGTGCCTTACCACTTGGCTACGCCCCAGCAGGGCCCGGCGGTCGACAGCGCCGAATGACCATCATTGGGCCATCATAGGGCCGGTGCCGGGCGGGCGGCAACTTAGCGCCGGGGCCCCGCCCCTGCAACGCCCATGACGGCCGCTGCCCCCTCGGTTCGCCGGTCATTTCTCCCGCGGCAGGCGGCCGGCCAGGGCCAGCAGCGCCGGCAGGAAGGCAAGCACGCAGACCAGGGTCAGCACGATGGCGAGGGTCAGCAGCCGGCCCATGGAGGCGGTACCGGGGTGCTGCGAGATCGACAGCGCGCCGAAGGAGGCCACGGTGGTTAGCGCCGACAAGAGGATCGCCCGCGGCGTGGAGTTCACCGCCGGGGCCGCCACGCCGGCGGCCTGCTCGCGCGCCCGGATGACGTAGTGGATGCCGCTGTCGACGCCGAGTCCCAGCAGCAGCGGCAGCACGATGACGTTGGCGAAATTGAACGGCAGGCCAAGCACCACCGAGGCCGCCACGGTCAGCAGGGCGGCCAGCAGCAGCGGCGCCAGCACCAGAAGGCTGTCGCGCGGCGAGCGCTGCACGGCGAGCAGCAGCAGGCCGATGGCGATGACGGCCAGCACGGACGCCTGGGCGAAGGCGGTGACCACGGCGCGGCCCGCCGCGACGATGGTGACCGGCGCGCCGGAGACGTCCGGCACGATGGCCTGCACGGCGTCGACGAAGCGCTCGCGCGCGGCCTGGTCGCGCAGGTCCTCGGCCGGGATCACCTCGATGAGCACGCGCCCCGCCGCCGGCCCCGCCGCCGCCTGGTAGCGCGCGCGCAGGTCGGCCGGCAGGCTGTCGAGGGTGACCTCTTCTTCCGCCTCCAGGCCGTCGAGCAGGCGCTCGAGCGTGCCTTCGAAGCCGCCCAGCCAGGCGGCCTCCAGCGCCGCCGGCGTGACGTCGCCGAGACCCTGCAGTTGCGCCAGCAGCGCGCCCGCCGCCGGCTGCAGGTCTTGCGGTGCCACAGCCAGCGCTTCGCGCAGGTTCTCCAGCGCCACGGCCCGCTCCGCGGCATCCGGCGCGGGCGACGGCGGCGGCGCGATGAAGAGCGGTGCCAGGAACAGCGCCATCTGGTCCAGGATATCCAGCTTGTCGGCCTGGTCCTGCGGCAGGAAGTCGGTGAGCGTCACCGCCGTCTCGACCTCCGGCAGGGCGGTCAGGCGTGCCTCCAGGTCGCGTGCCGCCGCCAGGTCGTCGGCCAGCACCTGGGCGCTGTAGGGCGACACCCGCGGATCGTCCAGCAGGTCGAGCAGCGCCGCCACCGAAGGCGAGTCCGGATCACGCAGGTTCAGCGGGTCGTCGTCGAAGCGCGCCTGCGGCAGGGCGATGACGGCGAGCGCCGCCAGCACCAAGCCGACGCCCGCCAGGGCGCGGGCAAAGCGCGCGGCGCGGCGCTGCAGGGCGGCCTCGGCGGCGGCCAGCGGCCCGAGATGCACCTCGCCGGCGGCTGTCGGCAGCAGCCGCATCAGCGCGGGCAGCAGGGTGAGATTGAGGAAGAACGCGATGAACATGCCGCCGCCGGCGATGACGCCCAGTTCCGACAGGCCGCGGTAGGCGGTCGGGAAGAAGGCGAAAAAGGCCAGGGCCGACGACAGCGCGCAGAGCAGCAGAGGCCGCCCCAGCAGCCCGGCCGCCTCGGCCAGGGCCGCTTCGGGGGTGCGGCCCTGGGCCTGGCTTTCCTGCACGCGCAGCACGTAGTGGATGCCGAAGTCGACGCTGAGGCCGATGAACAGCACGGCAAAGGCGATGGAGATGATGTTCAACTGGCCGACCGCGATGGCGGCAAAGCCGGCGGTCCAGCACAGACCGGCGAGCAGGGTCACCAGGATCGGCACCACCAGGCGCCAAGTGCGCAGTCCGGCGAAGAGGACAACGGCCACCAGCACGGCGGAAAGCGCGCCGACAATGCCGATGCCGCTGCGCACGGACTCCAATTCGTCCTGCAGCATCAGCGACTCGCCGGTCAGGCGCAGGCGGTAGCCGGCGGCTTCGCTCAAGCCGAGACGCTCGGCCGTTGCCTCCACCGTCGCGACCGCATCGGCCATGGGTGCCAGGGAGGCGAAGTCGACCACCGGCTTCACGATGAGGAAACGGCGGCGGTCGTCGGCGGTCTCCTCGGTATCCGAGAACAGCGCCGGCCAGGACAGGCGCGCATTGGGGTTCTGCTTCAGGTCCTCGGCCACGGCGGCGAGGCGGCGCAGCAGGGGCTCCAGTTCAGCGCGCTGACCGGCGGCCTCCTCCGCTATCGCATCGCCGAGAAGCGCGGAGAGCCCGCGCAGGCTCGGGT
>DAIQBR010000171.1:5809-7615 GCA_036781105.1 Kiloniellaceae bacterium | reverse complement strand
GAGTTCAGAATGCCACAGCGCCGGCGCCACGCCGAAGCGCCGCTCGAAGCGTTCCAGCCACTGCGCCGAAAGCGCGATCTCCGGCAGCAGGACCAGGGCCTGGCGGCCGGCGGCGATCGCCTCGGCGATGGCCTCGAAGTAGACCTCCGTCTTGCCGGAGCCGGTCACGCCGTCGAGCAGGGTCACCGAGAAAGCGCCCTCATCCTGCGGGGCGTTCCGCTCTGCCGCCGCGCGCACCGCGCGGCGCAGCGCGGCGGCCGCTTCCGCCTGCCGGTCCGACAGCGCCGGGCCGGCGGTATCGGGGTCCGGCAGTTTGAAGCGCGCCTCCTGCACGACCTCGATGGCTTCCAGCACGCCGGCCCCGACGAGTCCCTTCACCACCGAGCCGCCGACCCCGGCGGCGGCGGAGAGCTCGGCGAGGCTGCGCGCGGGGCCGTCGTCGAGCTCCGCCAGACCACGGCGGCGCGCCGGGGTGATGCGCAGGCCCTCCGGCAAAGTCCGGTCACACCTTTGATACAGGGTGACGGGTTTGGGCGGCTCGAGGGCCGAAGGCGAGGACAGCGCCATGCGCAGCACCGCCCCGGGCGCCGCCAGGGTGTAGTCGGCGACCCAGGCGAGAAAGCGGCGCGCCACCGGCGTCAGCGGCGGCACGTCCAGCACCTCGAGGATCGGGCGCAGGCGCTCCAGCGGCACCGGCTTGTCCGGCGCCGACTCCGGCGGGCTGTCCCAGACCACGCCGACCAGTTCGCGCTGTGCCAGGGGAACCCGCACGACGCTGCCGGGCACCACCGCACAGTCGGGCGGCGCCAGGTAGTCGTAAGCCCCGGCCAGCGGCAGCGGCAACAGCACCTGGACGCGGCGCGCCGCCGCGGCACCTGACTCGGACTCCGGGTCGCCCCCCGGATGGGGCAGCGGCAGGGTGGCAGTGCTGGTATGGCGCTCTGGCATCGGCTACACTCTAGCCGAGGCCGGAGAGGGGGGCCAACGCCGGCACGCGCGTCGTCACGGGACAGCGCGCAGACGACGCCGCAGGGGCACCGCAGGACGGCAGGAAGGACAACCTGGCAGCATGAAATTCTTCATCGATACAGCGGACATCGCCGAGATCCGCGACCTCGCGGCCACCGGCCTGGTCGACGGCATCACCACCAATCCGTCGCTGGTCGCCAAGACCGGCCGCGACTTCTTCGAGGTGCTGAAGGAGATCTGCGAGGTGGTGCCGGGCCCGGTCAGCGCCGAAGTCACCGCGACCGGATTCGATGAGATGCTGCGCGAGGGCCACACCCTGGCGAAGCTCGCCGACAACATCGCGGTGAAGGTGCCGTTGACGGTCGACGGACTGAAGACCTGCAAGGCGTTGAGCGACGACGGCATCAAGGTGAACGTGACGCTGTGCTTTTCGGCCGCCCAGGCGATTCTCGCCGCCAAGGCCGGCGCCGCCTACATCTCGCCCTTCATCGGGCGGCTCGACGACACCGGCGCCGACGGCCTGCAGCTGATCGCCGAGATCGTCGAGATCTACAACGCCTACCCCGACTTCAATACCGAGGTGCTGGTCGCCTCGGTGCGCCACGTCGGCCACGTCATCTAGTCGGCCAAGATGCGTGCCGACGTCGCCACCATCCCACCGGCGGTGCTGCGCGCCATGTACAAGCATCCGCTGACCGACAAGGGCCTCGAGGCTTTCCTCGCCGACTGGGCGAAGACCGGCCAGAACATTCTGAGCGCCGGCGACAAGGACAAGCGCCGCAGTGCCTGAGCGCGAGATGCCCGAGAGCGAGCCCCCCAAGAAAGAGTCGAGCGTCG
>DAIQBR010000171.1:0-5721 GCA_036781105.1 Kiloniellaceae bacterium | reverse complement strand
GCGAGCGCGGCGACGGCGTCGTCGACCTGCAGCAGTTCATGGTCGAGCGGCTGCGCAACGAGCTGGCGGAGGTCACCGGACTGCGCGACGACCTGGTCGCCACCGGGCGCAGCAACCTGGCCATCCAGAGCCGCGTGCACGAAGCCATCCTGGCGCTGCTCAGCGCCGCCAGCTTCGAGGAGTTCGTCGAGACCATCACCACAGACCTGGCGGTGATCCTGGACCTCGACGTTGTCACCATCGGCGTCGAGCAGGCGGCCGAGGGCGCGGCCTGGAAGCCGATCGCCGGCGTCTACTGCCTGAAGGCCGGCAGCATCGACAAACTGCTCGGCCGCAACGGCAACATGCTGCTGCGCGAGGACATCGCCGGCGACCCGGCGATCTTCGACGGTGCCGCCGGGCTGGTGCGTTCGGACGCGCTGATCCGGCTCGCCATCGGTGCCGGCGCGCCGCCGGCCCTGCTGGCCCTGGGCTCGCGCCAGTCCGGCGCCTTCCACGCCGGCCAGGGCACCGAGCTGCTGTCCTTCCTGTCGCACGTGCTGGAGGTTTCCTTCCGCGCATGGCTGCACCTGCCCAAAGAGGGCTGAAGACCGCGCAAACGAGCGAGACGGAGAGCCCGACGGGTGAAAGCCTGACGGGCGCCGCGCCGGACCTCGCTGCGGCGATCGCCGACTGGCAGGCCTGGCTGCGTGAAGAAAAGCGCGCCTCGCCGCACACCTGCGCCGCCTACCGGCGCGACCTCGCCCAGTTCCTCGCCTTCCTCACCGAACACCTTGGCGGCGTGCCGTCACTGGCCGATCTCGCGACTCTGCGCAGCGCCGACTTCCGCGCCTGGCTTGCCCAGCGGGCCGGCGCCGGGTTGCAGCGCAGTTCGACGGCGCGCGCGCTCTCCACCCTGCGCGGCTTCTTCCGCTGGCTGAAGCGCCGCGACATCCTCGACAACGCGGCGCTCGCCACCCTGCGCACGCCGAAAGTGCCGAAGGCCGTGCCCAAGGCTCTGACCGCCGCCGAAGCCGAGGAGGCCATCGCGACGGTTGCCGAGTTGAGCGACGACGACTGGACCGGCAAGCGCGACTGCGCCGTGCTGCTGCTGCTCTACGGCTGCGGCCTGCGCATCGGCGAAGCGTTGGGCCTGACCCGCGGCATGGCACCCAAGCCCGGGCAGGACGCGCTGCTGGTCACCGGCAAGGGCAACAAGCAGCGCATGGTGCCGCTGCTGCCGGTGGTGGCCGAAGCGATCGCCGACTACCTGGCCGCCTGTCCCTTCGCGCAGCAGAAGGACCAGCCGCTGTTTCTCGGCAAGCGCGGCGGCGCGCTGAGCGCGCGCCGCGTGCAGGAACGCCTGCAGGACCTGCGCGCTCTGCTCGGCCTGCCGGAGAGCGCGACGCCGCACGCGCTGAGACATTCCTTCGCCACCCACCTGCTGGCCGGCGGCGGCGACCTGCGCGCCATCCAGGAACTGCTGGGCCACGCCTCCCTCGCCTCGACCCAACGCTACACCGAGGTCGACGTCGCCGGCCTGCTGGAGGTCTACGACCGCGCCCACCCGCGGGCGCGCTAGAGGTCGACCGGTCCAAGGGAACGTTTTCGTTGCACGAACCGTATAGACTGTCGAACAGGCGACAGCCGCCTGTGACAGATTTCCGGAGAGCGCCCCATGCTTCGTATTTCCGCAGCCGTCCTGGCCGTTTTCCTGGCCGCCACCGCCCCCGCGCTCGCCCAGGGCAAGAGCAAAGGCAAAGGCGCCGAGAACCCCGGCAAGGGCAACAACGAGATCACCACTGAAGAAGTCATCGAGGGGGTGACCGCCGGTGTACTGGACGCCGTGCTGAGCGACGACGAGCGGAAAATCATCAACGGCTACTTCCACGAGCACCCCGATGCCGTCGGCAAGGTGAAGGAACTGCCGCCGGGCATCCGCAAGAAGCTCGCCCGCGGCGGCACCCTGCCGCCGGGCATCGCCAAGCAGGCCCTGCCCGACGGCCTGCACCGTCGCCTGCCGCCGCGCGACGGGCAGCACTACGAGATCATCGGCACCGACGTGGTGCTGGTGCAGACCGCCACCAAGATCATCGTGGACGTGCTGAAGGACGTGCTGCGCGGCAGCTGAGTCTCACAGCATCGCATCGGAAGCGGGCGTGCCCGGCGGCGACGCCGGCTTGGCGGGAGACTGCCAGTCGATCCGCCGGGTGAGGAACATGGTGAGCGCCAGGGCGGCCAGCAGCATGAGGCTGCCGGACAGCAGCGCCGCCTCCTCCATGCGCAGGATGACGAAGAGCAGGGCGTAGAGCGCCGCCGTCGTGGCGAACAGCAGGCTGCCCCACAGCCGCCGGCGCAGCACCGCGGCGGCATAGAGACTGATCATCGCGGCGACGATGAAGGCCGAGACCGCGTAGGCGGCGGCGAAGCCGATGACCTCCGCGAAGGCCACGAGATTGAGGAAGAACAGCACCAGCGCGGCGCCGACCAGCAGGTATTGAAGGGGATGCACGGCTCGGCGCAACAGCACCTCGAAGAGAAACAGCACCAGGAAGGTGAGGGCGATGAACAGCGCGCCGTACTTCACGCTGCGCTCGCTCAGCCGGTAGAAGTCCACCGGGTCGATGAACCGCAGACCCACCGCCGCCTGCCAGTCCAGCGCGGGCGTTTGGGCCGCGTCCCAGCTCTTCGGCAGCTTGCGGGAAAGGTGCGAAATGCGCCATTCGGCAGCGAAGCCGCTGTCGCTCACCTGCTGGCTGCGCGGCAGCGCGCCGCCGCCGAAGGAGGGCGACGGCCAGTTGCCGGCGATGGCGACACGGCTCTGGCGCCCGACCGGCAGGACCGAGAGCGCGGCGCTGCCGCGCAGGGTCATCGAGATGTCGAAGGAGTCTTCCTCACCGCCGCCGAAGGCTTGAAGCGGCCAGTGCACGCCTTCCAGCTTCATGAAGTCGTCCGGCACACCGGGTTCGGCGGCGATCTCTTTGCCGTCCCAACTCAGTGAGATATCTTCCTGCAGCCCGCGCGGGTCGCCGACGCCGAGGGCGAGCACGGCGAGATCGGGGCGCAGCCGCCAATCGCCGTCCAGCAGTGCACCGTCCATCGACTGCTTGTTGAACCGCCCCGTCAGGCGCAGCTTCGCGGTGAAGATCTCCGCATCGAAGATGCCGCGCGAGCGCGTTTCCGTCGTGGTCTCCGCCGCTGCACTGAAGTCGTCCGGCAGCAGCACGATGAGACGTCGCGTCGGCGGCGCGCTGAGGTTTGTCGGATTGGGACGCTCCGCGGGCAGCAACAGGAAGGGGCCGCGCAGGGTCTGCGCCTCGGCCCATTTTCCGGCGATCTCGTAGGTGACCTGCCGCGCCCGCTCCGCGCGCTCCTGGATCACGTCGAGCACGAGGTAGAGCGGAATCATGAGAACCAGGCCGACGCCGACGACGATCACCACCTTCTGGCCGAGCTTCTGTCCAAGCGTTGGCGGCGTCGGTTTCGTTTCTTCGGACATGATCGCCTCTCTCCCGGTTGTTCCACCGTGCTTCTAGGCGGCAAGCGGGGAGAGCCCGCGGCGAGACTGCGGCGACGAGGCGGCCATTCGCGGCCCGAATGGGGCAAGCGGGGCGCAATCGCCCCGTTCAATAGCGCGTGCGGCAGCCCAGCAAGGCGAGCAGCACGCCGCAGCCCATGAGCGCGAAGGCGAGGCCCCAGGCGAGGCCGGAGTCGTTGCCGCCGCCGAGATCCAGCACCACGCCAAAGGCGAGCGGCGCCACGAAGCCGCTGGCGAAGCCGAGCAGCGAGTGCAGCGCCATGGTGGCGCCGCGGCGCTCCGGCTGGGCGGCGATCACCGTGCCGGCGGTCAGCGCCCCGGAGTCTCCCATGATGAGGCAGCCATAAACAGCAAGCAGCGGCAGCAGGACCCACAGCGGGGCGGCGGCGAGGAAGCCGAGCGCCAGGGCGATGCCGCCCGAGCCGAGCATGACCAGGGAGACGACGCGGCGGCGGCCGAAGGCGGTGGCGATCTCGTTGCCGAGGATCGAGGCCGGCATGCCGAGCAGCAGGATCACCGTGGCGACCTGGGTCGGCGTCCAGGGACCTGCCGCCAGCGCCGGCTGTTGGGCGAAGACGAAGACCAGGAAAGCGACCAGCCAGGCACGAAAGCCGAAGAGCTCCCAGATATGCGCGGCATAGCCCAGGGTGTAGGCCAGCGCGGGGCGGTTGCGCAGGACCGGGCGGAAATCGAAGAGATGCGCGTCCTGCTGCGGCTTCTCCCGCCGCTGCGGGCGCACCAAGGCGACCACCAGCACGAAGGCCACCGCGGCGGCGAGGCCGCCGACGACGAAGGCCGCCGGCCAGCCGGCCAGGGCCTCGACCTCGCCGGCGACGAAGACCGAGAGGCTGGCGCCGATGCCGAAGAAGGCGGTGTAGACCGCGACGGCGCGCGGCCGGCGGTGATCCTCCAGGCGGTCGGACAGCAGCTTCAGGCCGACCATGTAGGTGCCGGCGAGACTGACGCCGCCCAGCACCCGGAAGATCATCGCCGTCCACAGCCCCTCGGCAAAGAACGCGAAGCCGAGCGCCGCCGCAACGCCGAGCAGGCAGCAGGCGAGATAGACCGCGCGGGCGTCCAGCCGGTCTGTGATGGTGACCAGCAGCGGCACCGCCGCCGCGTAGCCGGCGTAGTAGATGCCGCTGACCCAGCCGGCCTCGGTGCCGCTCAGCCCCCACAGCGGCTGGAACACCGGGATCAGCGCCGGGAAGGTCGCGTTGTCCAGCATGTTCAGCACCTGGGTGGCGCAGAGCAGCGCCACCAGGGGCCAGCCCCGCGCCGCGCCGCGCTTGCCGGGGCCGCGTCTTTTTGTCTCGTTCGCCATATGCTCTCGGCGGGGAGAATGCCAGATATTCGCGTCCCCCTGGGGGACCGACCTGTTATACTCGCCGCCATGACTCCTGCACTGGTAATCTTCGATTGCGATGGCGTGCTGGTCGACAGCGAAGCCATCGCCAACCGCATCATGGCCGAACACATCACGGCGACCGGCATTCCGATCACCTACGAGGACTGCCGCGCCCGCTTCGTCGGCGGCACCCTGCAGCGCGTGATGGATACGGTGGAGCAGTGGCTCGACAGGCCGCTGCCGCCGGGCTGGAGGGAAGACTTCGAAGCGCGCCGCAACGAGGCCTTCCGCCGCGAACTGAAGGCCGTGCCCGGCGTCGAAGAGGTGCTCGAGACGCTGTCCGCCCAGGGGACGGCGATGTGCGTTGCTTCCTCGGGCACCGTCGAGAAGATGGAACTGACGCTCGGCCTGACCGGGCTGAAGCGGTTTTTCGGCGACCGGCTGTTCTCCGCCGCCATGGTGGCGCAGGGCAAGCCGGAGCCCGACATTTTTCTCCACGCCGCCGAGCAGATGGGCTATCTGCCGGAAACCTGCCTGGTGGTGGAGGACAGCCCCACCGGCGTCACCGCCGCGGTGGCCGCCGGCATGCGGGTGCTCGCCTACGCCGCCGAGACAGACGCCGAGATGCTGAAGGCTGCCGGCGCCCAGCCCTTCGACGCGATGGCGGAACTGCTTGGGCTGCTCGGCCTCGATGCCGAACTGCGCGAGCGCGCCGGCTGAACCTGGCCGCCGGCCGCGGAACCAGGCTTCGGGCGCCCGCGTTTGCCCTGCAGTCCCGTTCTGCAAGGAGACCAGACGATGCCAGCAAAATCGAAAGCGCAGCAGAAGGCGGCCGGCGCCGCCCTCGCGGCCAAGC
>DAIQBR010000170.1:7354-7616 GCA_036781105.1 Kiloniellaceae bacterium | reverse complement strand
CCCGACCATTCCAAGCCGTTTTTTGCCGTCCGATCCGGCCCTTCACCGGCCCAAGCGCGTGCCCTCGCCGCCGCGGCCCAGCTTGAAGCGGGCGAGGCCTTCCTGGCTTTCGGTGTTGAGCCCGCCGAGGTCGAGCCAGCGGATGCCGTCCTGCTTCAGCCGGGCGATGGCGCGCCACAGCAGCAGATTGTGGGCCTGGCCGGTGCGGCCGGCGGCGCTGGTCCAGGACGCCAGGTAAGTGGCGCTGGCGCCGTGGCGCAGC